>NZ_JBNDMK010000037.1:0-42350 GCF_050436545.1 Paraburkholderia sp. GAS41 | reverse complement strand
ACGCCGACGACGGCGCTCCGGCTCGGTCAGAACTTCAATGCTTTCCACGATTTGCCTAGGCTTGAAACTAGTCACAAGACTCCCTCTTATTTTAAGGGGTGTCTCGTGTCCTGAGAATCAAGGGGCTACTCCACCCACTGCGCGAGCGCTCGCGCGTATCGGCCGCTGCCGTGCGCAATAGCGAGTTCCTCTGTGAGTCGCGGCATCTTGAGATAGGCCACCGTGTAGCCTAAGCGGCATGCCTGATTGGCAAGCGCGCATCCGAGCCAGGTCTTACCGAGGCCGGTCGCGCCGATAATCAGCGTGTTGTGCTTCTCCCGAATCCATTCGCCGGTCAGCAAGCGGCCCATGAGTGCGCGATCAAGCCCGCGCGGGGTGCGGTAGTCGATGTCTTCGGCCACGGCATCGGAGAACTTCAGCCTGGCACGCCGAAGGCGCGATGAGGTTTGCCTCGATTCGCGTTCGCTCGCTTCGCGCTCCACAAGCAAGCCCAGGCGCTCTTCGAAACCCAGCGCTTCGATATCGGGGTTATTCTGCTGTTGCGCCAAGGCGGCTGCCATGCCGTTCAGCCTCAGCGCGTGGGACTACCGATCCAGCGTCTAATGGTTGATTTGCGACTGAAGTCCTGCGTGCGAGTCAAGAAGTATCGCGCCTACAAGGGCGAGGTAGGAAAGATTGCGCCAAATGTTCTCGAACGTCAGTTCGATGCAGAATCGCCGAACCAGAAGTGGGTAACAGACGTGACCGAATTCAACGTTCGTGGGGAGAAGCTCTATCTCTCTCCAGTCCTTGACCTTTACAACGGTGAGATCGTTGCATACCAAATGGCACGACGTCCTTTGTTTGACATGGTAGGCACTATGCTGGAAAAAGCATTCGGGCGGCTCAAGCAGAGCGACAAGCCAATCTTACATTCCGACCAGGGCTGGCAATATCAGATGGCGGTGTACCGGCGCCTTCTTGAGAACCGTTCGATCACACAAAGCATGTCGCGCAAGGGCAACTGCTATGACAATGCCGCCATGGAGAGCTTCTTCGGCACCCTCAAAGCGGAGTTCTTTTACCTCAACAAATTTGATAATCTTGACGAGCTGGAGGTCGGCATAAAGGACTATATCCGGTACTACAACAATGACCGTATCAAGCTAAAACTGCAGGGCATGAGTCCCGTAAAATATCGGACTCAATTCGGTCAGGCGTAGCCATCTAACCGTCCAACTTCTGGGGGTCAGTCCATTAAGTGGATACGATGCTCCCAAGACCTTCAATGCAACTCAAGACGGGATGGCTAGGCGCTTACGCACAGGCATCCAAAAACACCTATCTCGCTGCCGCGTCTGATCAGCCGACATAGAAACGCTCAAGAATTAACTCAATTGTTTCAAAGAACATCACAACCGGTAAACCCAAGACAGCAACGGCAATCACCGCTCTGGTACCTGTCAACAAGCGCGTTTCGCTGAGCCGACGACTGACAAACGGTACGATGACCATCGCAAGCAACGGGAAAATCGGCAAAAAGTAACGTCCTTGAACCCCTTCTATTTCCTTTGCGCCGACCGCCGACCAGAAGGCGTATAGGCCATAAAATATAAGCGCACATGAAGCAAGAAAGGAAAGGAATGGCCAGAGCGGCGTAAACAGTGACGACGGATTGCGGTCATCCGCACTCCGACGCAGAGCGCCGTAGACGATTGTCAGCAGGATAATCACCTTCGCCACCGAATACACACCTGTCGGAAAGTACGTATCGAGCCAACCTAACACGCCGACAAAAGACCGCACATACAAGCCACCGTACGTAATGAACGTCTGGCGTATCAGTTCCGGTATCGAAGAAAGGTGTGTAAGAACATACTGAGTCTGTGCACCCATCGATCTACCCGACCGCATATTCCCGCTCGCCAAATGTGTTTGAACCAGATAGATGATCGCAATTGCCACAAACGTCGGCGCAGCCCAAACCAGACGCCGCAACCATCCGTAACCTTCGCTGGATGCCGTTACTCTGATCGAAGGATGCAAGAAGAGGAGCATGAACGCGATGTAAGGTATCCGCGCGATCGATGCTGTCGTGATCAACACTGCGAGACCAATGGCCGTATTGCGAGTAAGGGGTTTCTGTGTAAAGCAAAGAAAGTCGAACCACCCGATGATCAGGAAGCCCAATGGAATAAGCGTCGCATCCTGACTGACCGACGCCATTAGCGACAAGGTCATCGGCAACAGCGCGACGACGAAGATTAGCGGCCGGGTGTGCCGCGCCAAGCGCAAAGCAAGAGCCGTCATGCCGATTGCACAAATGGCATTGAACAAACAAGCGAAACGATATATCCGAAGCAACGAACCATCGCCGTGCCCGAACACGAGAAAGGCGATGGCTTGCGGCAAATAGTTTGGGGCCGGATACGGTGCGGTGTTCGGAAACGCTGTGGGTATCTCTTCTTTTGTCAACTTTGCGTTGACGGCCTCGATCGCGAGCGTGTCAGTCCATTTTCGTTCCTTATGGAACTTAAGGGGCTCCTCGAGGCCACCGAATGCGACAACGCCACTATCGATAAAGCCCCCCGATGATCCCCCCACGTGTTTACCTATGAGGACTCCACGCGATACTTGGTAGGCCCTGAAGAAATGGTTCGGTGCATCTGGTGTCTGAAACGGCGGCGTGGCGATAACAAGAAATCCACAACTGGGTGCCGCGATAGCCAGAAAAACCCAGACAATCCGAGAACCCGCCAAAAAGCGCTCAATCGCCTTTGCCCAGGTCCAAACCGCAAGGAACCGCACGTCAGTCGAACTCATTATATCGGCCCATGGGAAACACCCGAAATTGTGTCGTTATAAGATTGATGTCCGCTATTCGCCCGGGAATCCACCGCGAGCGTAGCACTTGCGCGATATTGACCCGAGCGCCAGCGCCAATAATGGAGGCACAGTTCGCGACTAACCGCACCGTAAGACGGGCTTTTCTCCGCCCGGCGTCCGGTTACTTAGTCGGGCCTTTGCGCAATGCATCACCGTTTGAGTTAGTGGCTTCACTCGAACTACCACTCGTCGGCGCCGTTACTTGATTCATCGAACCCTGCTCGCAATACGGAGCTGGCACCGACAAATAGGCGATCCGTTTCGCCTCCTTACGGCCATGCGTCACCGCGTCGAGGACGATGCCGCAGGTAAATAGAATGGCACCCAGAATCATGATCGCAACGCTCAGCAACGCAGTCGGTATCCTAGGCACCATTCCGGTCGCAAGATATGTATTGAGCAGTGGCAGTGACAAACAAATGGCAATCAACGCACAGAGCGCGAAGCCCGTCGAGAAGAAAGCAAAGGGCTTTTCAGTTTTGAAAAGCCGCAAAATCGTGACCAAAATTCGGAAACCGTCACGATAAGTGTTCAGCTTGCTATGTGAACCCTCCATTCGCGAACCATAGACTGTAGGCATTTCCGCTACTGGCATCCTCATACCCAGCGCATGAACAGCCAGTTCGGTCTCGATCTCGAATCCGTTGGAATGCGCCGGAAAGGACTTTGCATAACGCCGAGAGAAGACGCGATACCCTGACAGCATGTCGTTAAACGAACGCCCGAAGATCGTCGA
Organism: Paraburkholderia sp. GAS41; assembly: GCF_050436545.1. Taxonomy (NCBI): domain Bacteria; kingdom Pseudomonadati; phylum Pseudomonadota; class Betaproteobacteria; order Burkholderiales; family Burkholderiaceae; genus Paraburkholderia; species Paraburkholderia sp. GAS41. The sequence goes on along the minus strand of NZ_JBNDMK010000037.1, from coordinate 38,749 downwards.
AGCGCAACGCGTTAGCAGAACGTTGCCAAACCGGTGGCCAAGACGATATGCCTCCTGCTCATCGCTTATACGGGCCCCCACAATCATATCTAGGCCACGTTCGAACAACGCACTGACGAGTTGGGGTGCAGCGAAGGCGTCGTAGGTGGCATCCCCGTCCACCATCACATAGGCATCAGCTTCGACGTCAGCAAACATACGTCGGACGACGTTGCCCTTACCTTGCAAGGTCACGGACACAACGCGGGCGCCCGCTGCCAACGCAATTTCAGCGGTCGCATCGGAAGAGTTATTGTCGAAGACTATAATTTCCGCAAAAGGCAATGCGTCCTGAAAGTCGCGGATAACAGTGGCAATCGCCGTAGCCTCGTTATAACAAGGAATAACAACAGCGATGCGGCTTTTGGCAATATTCATACTTAACCTTCGGTTATATTTTGACTCGCCAAGCTCGACGACAAATGTTCAATCGTAGCCGTGCGAAAACATTGAGACGCGTCAACCAATGCCTAACCTTTCAACGAAGCCTCGTAAGCTTTAACGACATCGTCGACCGGGCCATACGCAAGAACCCGCCCGCGCTCCATCCAGACCGCCTTGTTGCACATCTTCCGGATCACGCCGTTGTCATGCATGGCAAGTAGGACAATCTGCGCGCGCGCGTGGAGATCCAGTAAGCGGTCATTAGCCTTTTGCTTGAATGACGCGTCTCCCACGCCGATAACCTCGTCGAGCAAAAGAATGTCTGCGTCAACGGCTGTAGATACCGCGAACGCAAGGCGTACACGCATGCCGCTCGAGTAAGTGCGGACAGGCAAATCCAGGTAGTCTCCAAGCTCACAAAACTCCGCGATTTCCTCCTGTTTATCTCGCATCTCGCTCTCGCTCATACCAAGCAAAAGTCCACGCAGGCGGATGTTCTGACGTCCCGTCGAATTCTCGTCCATGCCGAGGCTAATGTCGAGAAGCGGGACAACTTTGCCCTCGCGCTGCACCTCTCCGGTAGTGGGCGAATAGATGCCGGCCAGCAACCTCAACAGAGTGGACTTCCCGGCACCATTGTGTCCGATCAGCCCAACACGATCCCCCTCGTTCAACTCGAGATCGATGCTATCGAGCGCCCGTACGATCACGATCCCGTCGTTGTCTTCGGCGATCCGATTTTTACGGCCGAGGCGCATGACCTCCTTTTTGAGTGAACGACCTTGGACATCGTATATTGGCAAATCGAGGGTTGCTTGCGTCAGCTTGATGTACGACATATCTAATCCAAATTGGAGACTGCAGGTACCGAACCGTCGGCAAACTCGGCCTCACACCCAGTAAGCGATCCGCTTGATGTAACGTCCCGTGAAGAGCAGAGCCGCGGCCCATCCCACCACGGCCATGCACAAACAAATGCCCCACGTCGTCGGCGTGGGCACCTCGCCAATGAGAGGTTGTCGCACGATGTTCAAGAGATACGATAACGGATTAAAATGGACAACCCATGAAAAACGAGTGAGCGAATTTGGACGATAAACAATAGGAGTTATGTAAAAAGCGACTTGCAAAAGCGCGTTCACGATTTGCGGCAAGTCACGGAAGCGAGCAGCTAGCAAGCCCGTAATCATCGCAACCCAGGTTGCATTCAAAACGAACAGGAGGAGGCCTGGGATGAACAACGGTAAAGTCCACCAGTCTTTCGTGCCGAATACGGCGAGCAGACAAATGACAATGATGAAATTGTGGCAAAGAATCACCAGATTTCGCCACACCACCTGCAAGATATAAATCAGCTTGGGGGTAGCAGCCTGTCTAATATAGTTCGCACTGTTGATATACGCGGTGGCCCCTTCCGAGACTGTTTGCGCAAAGAGGCCCCACATGACCAGACTTATCGAAATGAACGGCAGATAGTCCCGCAGCTTTTGGCCGAAGAGCGTCCCGTAGACCACGCCGATGGAGCCGATCATGACTGCCATGCTGATAGTCAGCCAGAATGGGCCGAAGCGCGACCGAGCATAACGCTGGCGAATTTCCAGCCAACCCAGCAAAGTCCATAAGCGCCACGAGGCGATGCTCTCACGGAGATCGTTAATTGCAGTAGTTATCATAGAGCGTGATATAGTCGTTTAGCGGTGCGCGCGGGTAACAGGATGGGACGGTTCGCAGCATCACGAAAGCCCGGATTGTACAGTCGCAGCCAAGCTCAGGGAAACCTGGCACGGTGGTCCGTCCAGTCGCCCCGGACACTCGAAGAAGGATGCTGTTTCCACGTGCCATAAGGCATAGCATGTCAATACTGTTGCTTATAAGCGCCCAGACGTCCGCGCAACCCGTCGAAGATGCCGCGTAACGCCATAGTCAGGTGAGCCGTCCGCTCTGACGGCATGAGCGAGTAAATGAGCAAGCGCACTGGCAGCTTAACGAGCTCTGTCGATTTCCATGTCCATGGCACGTATGACCTTAAAACGAGCGCTGTCACGTTGCGAAACAAGTAATAGTGGCGTAGGGGGCTATGCATCGGGTAAGAACGCCCAAACACCCGGACCGGCTCGCCTCCGAGCTCGTGGTTCATCTTTATCCACGGTACGCCAAGGACGCGATATCCCGCCCGCTTCGCCTTGACACACCACTCGAGGTCGACCAGGTCGATGAAGAGCGAATCGTCCATGGCCCCCACCTCCGGCCAGCAAGCCAGATTGATACAGGACCCGGAGGTGATGAGAAAGTCGACGTCGACGACGTTATGTCCGGTGGCCGGCACGCGCTCAAGTTTGAACGGTTTGAACCGTACGAACGGAGCAACGCCACCAAGGCGGACGTCGTTATATGCGGGCGCAACCACGGCGACACGCTCGCCGCGACCTACCATCCTTGTCAATATCGATGGAAGTTCACGAATCAATTCGACCGATGGATCGCTATCCTGGTCAAACAACAAACCCGTTCTACAACCTTCGCACACAAGCTCGGCGATGCCGCGGTTCAACGCCGTGGCAATACCCAGATTCTTCCCCGCAGGCAGATAGCGAACGCTGGGGTTCAGCCCCGGCACGGAATCGGCACCTGGCGTATTGTCCACCACTACGCAAAAGGTACTTTCAGCGAGTCGGTTGGCGTGCTGTATACAGGCCTCGTCAGGATGAAAAAAAACGATAACCGATCCGGATGATGCATTCCTGCCCTGCATCGTCATCGTCGCTCCATGCACAAACGCAACGCGTCACGCCAGTCGGGTGCCCGCACGCCGAACGTCGCAGCCAGCCTGTCATTTGACATCCGCGAATTACCAGGCCGCGCAGCAGGCGTCGGATAAGCCGAAGCCGGGATCGGCGTCACCGAAGGCTTTTCTGCCAAATCCGAAAACTCGAAAATCGCCGCAGCAAAACCATGCCACGACGTCGCACCAGACGCCGTCAGATGATAGATGCCGGAATGTTGCTGCCACCAGTCGCCATCACTCATCACCGGAGCCTGCGCGAGCACATTCGAGCTCAACGCGGCAATGGTGTTCGACCAAGTCGGCGCACCGAACTGATCCGCCACCACGCTCAGCTCGTCGCGGTCAGCGCCAAGGCGCAGCATCGTCAGCAAGAAGTTCTTCCCGCGCGTGCCATACACCCAACTCGTGCGGAAGATCAGATAAGCACAACCCGAAGCCGCAATCGCCTGCTCACCCGCAAGCTTACTCTTGCCGTACACGTTCTGCGGATTGACTGGGTCGCCTTCGACGTAAAAGCCATTTTTCGTGCCGTCGAACACGTAGTCCGTCGAATAGTGAACTAGCGCGGTGCCGAGGCGCTTGGCCTCCTCCGCCAACACACCAGGTGCTTCGGCGTTCAGGCGCATGGCCGCTTCGATGTCGCTTTCAGCTTTGTCGACCGCCGTGTGCGCCGCCGGATTAACGATGATGCCCGGTTTTACCTCACGCACGACCCGACGCACCTGATCCAGATTGGCAAGATCCAGCGAATTGCGATCCAGCGCGACCACTTTGCCCAGACCTTGCAGGCTACGCGCAAGTTCGAAGCCGACTTGCCCATTCACACCGGTCAGCAGAATGGTTTGTTCTTCACGCTTTGCCATTGAAGACCTCACGCGAAATGCTCGGCTTCTGCCAACTGCTTACCCGCAGCATCCTTCGCAGCCAGCAATGGCTCGAAGTCGATCGGCCATTCGATCCCGATCTCGGGGTCGTTCCAGACAATGCTGCGCTCGTGTTCGGGGAACCAGTAATCCGTGGTCTTGTAGAGGAACTGCGCAGACTCGGACAGCACGACGAAACCATGCGCAAAGCCTGGCGGCACCCACAATTGACGATGATTCCCTTCCGACAGGATCACGCCGATCCACTTGCCGAAGTTCGGCGAGCTCTTGCGAATGTCGACCGCGACGTCGAACACTTCGCCTTCCACGACGCGCACCAGCTTGCCCTGCGCATGCGCGATCTGATAATGCAGACCGCGCAGTACGCCCTTCGCCGAACGCGAATGGTTGTCCTGGACAAACTCGACGCCAGCCTCGACGCGTTCGGCGAACTCGCGTCCGTTGAAACTTTCGTAGAAGAAGCCACGCGCATCGCCGAACACCTTCGGCTCGATGATCTTGACTTCAGGCAGAGCCGTAGCGGTTACTTGGATGGCCATGCGACTTGGTCCGTGAGAAGGTTTTGCAGATACTTGCCGTACGCGTTCTTCGCGAGCGGTTTAGCGAGTGCCGAGAGCTGCTCGCCATCAATCCACTGCTGCCGGTAAGCGATCTCTTCCGGACACGCAACGACGAGCCCCTGGCGCTTTTGCAGTGTGGCAATGAACGTCGCCGCTTCAATCAGCGAATCATGCGTGCCGGTATCGAGCCACGCATAACCCCGTCCCATGATCTCGACATTGAGCGCGCCGTTGGCGAGATACCGCGAATTGACATCGGTAATCTCAAGCTCACCGCGCGGCGAAGGCTTGATATCCGCCGCGATATCGCAGACCTGCTTGTCGTAGAAGTACAGGCCCGTTACCGCGTAGTTCGAGCGGGGTTTCGCCGGCTTCTCTTCAATCGACAGCGCACGAAACTGCTTGTCGAACTCCACCACGCCATATCGCTCAGGATCTTGCACGTGATACGCGAACACGGTTGCGCCGTCTGCCTGCTGGTTGGCGCGCTCGAGCTGCTTGGCGAGGTCGTGTCCGTAAAAAATGTTGTCGCCGAGAATCAGCGCCGACGGATCGTTGCCCACGAAATCGCGGCCAATGATGAAGGCCTGAGCCAGACCATCGGGCGACGGCTGAACCGCATACTGGATATTCATGCCCCACTGGCTGCCGTCGCCGAGCATCGTCTCGAAGCGCGGCGTGTCTTGCGCCGTGGAGATAATCAGAACATCACGAATACCCGCCACCATCAGCGTGGACAGCGGATAGTAGATCATCGGCTTGTCGTAGACCGGCAGCAGCTGCTTCGATACGACATGGGTGATCGGATACAGCCGCGTACCCGACCCGCCTGCGAGAATAATGCCCTTGCGCGCCATGACGGTACCCTTACGCGCGCTGCGCGTAGTTGGTCTCAACCCACTTGCGGTACTCACCCGAAGCCACTTCGTCCACCCACTCCTGGCTATCGAGGTACCAGCGTACGGTCTTCGCCATGCCCGTCTCGAACGTCTCAGCCGGCTTCCAGCCCAGCTCGCGCTCCAGCTTGCGGGCGTCGATCGCATAACGACGGTCGTGACCCGGCCGATCCGTCACATACGTGATCTGCTCGCGGTACGAGCCTGCCGCCTTCGGACGCGCTTCGTCGAGCAGGTCGCACAGGGTATGCACGACTTCGAGGTTCTTCTTCTCGTTCCAGCCGCCCACGTTGTACGTCTCGCCCGGCACGCCGCGCGCGAGGACTTCGCGGATTGCGCTGCAATGGTCGCCCACATACAGCCAGTCGCGCACGTTCTGACCGTCACCGTACACCGGCAGTGGTTTGCCAGCCAGCGCGTTGGCGATCATCAGCGGAATCAGCTTCTCGGGGAACTGGTACGGACCGTAGTTATTCGAGCAGTTCGTTGTCAACACCGGCAAGCCGTACGTGTGGTGGTAAGCGCGAACCAGATGGTCGGAACCGGCTTTGGTGGCCGAATATGGACTGTTCGGGGCGTACGGCGTGGTTTCCGAGAACTGCGGGTCGGTCGCGGACAGCGAACCAAATACTTCGTCGGTCGAAACGTGCAGGAAACGGAAAGCAGCCTTGTCGGCCTCGCTCAGTGTGTTCCAGTAGGTACGGGTGGCTTCGAGCAACGCGAACGTGCCCACCACATTGGTTTGTACAAAATCGGCCGGGCCATGAATCGAACGGTCGACGTGGCTTTCGGCCGCGAAGTGCAGCACGGCGCGCGGCTTGTGCTCGGCAAAGAGTGCGTCGAGCGCTGCCCCGTCACAGATATCGGCTCGCACAAAGACATGGCGCGGGTTGTCCGTCTGTGACTTGAGCGTGCGCAGGTTGCCTGCGTACGTCAGTTTGTCCACATTCAGGACTGACTCATCCGAGGTGTTCAACCAGTCAAGCACGAAATTGGCGCCGATAAAACCGGCGCCGCCCGTTACCAGGATCATGAATTTCCCTCTAGATGTTTGTGGCCGACGTGACCGGACTTGCTGATCTGGTCACCCGCGCTGTGGTCATATGCAGCGATTTCTATCGCCTTACGCCTACGCCCCATATGCAAAAAGGCGTCAATAAGCGCTATTTTAGGAAGCCCCGATTATAAAGCGGCGGCGAGCAAAAACTAGAGACCTAACAACTTGAAACAGCTTGACAACATTCATTACCGAACGGTAGGAAAAAAACATATCTTTCCTGAACTTAATACCGATGACATGGACTGCTCCCGGCGCAAATCATCCGACGAAAGCGGACCGGCGGCGACCAATCGTTCTCAAGGGCAAGGCTTACGACACCGAAAGGCCGACGTTGCTCCACAACAACACCCTATGCCGCCAGCATCCACGCCAACGTCTCGCGAAATCCGATCGCCTCAAGGTCCGGCACCAAGTTGCGCAGCTTGACCGGCGACCCGAGCAGCACCTTCACATCGGTTTGCCGCACGAACGCCGGATTCACCCGGATCTCCAGTTCGTGCCCGGTGATTTCACTGGCCATCGACAGAATTTCCCTTAGCGTATAGGGCTGCCCGGTACACACGTTCACCGTCTCGCCGACCGCAGCGGAATCGAGCATCGCCTCATAAGCCCGCGCCACGTAACGCACATCCGAGAAGTCACGCGCCACGTCGATATTGCCCAGCGAGATCTCAGACTCGCGCCGCGCGAAATGCCCGACGATCTTCGGCACGAGAAAGTTCGGCGTCTGGCCGCGGCCCGTGTAATTGAAGGGCCTCGCAATCAGAATGGGCAGCCGGTCGAACCACGTGCGCACCAGCGACTCCATGGCCGCCTTGCTCGCTGCATAGTGGTTGACCGGCGCCACCGGAAAGCTTTCGTCGATGGCGTCGCTGGTCACGTTGCCGTAGACATTCGCACTGCTCGCAATCAGTATCTTGCGCGGCGTATGCCCCACATCCGCGCAGGCCTGCAGCAGATTCAGCGTGCCGAGTACGTTGACGCGGTAAAAGTCGATTGGATCGTCGTGCCCGACAAAGCTGATGGCCGCCAGATGCACGAGGTAGTCGGGCCGCACTTCGTCGATCACGCGCCGGCATTCTTCGGGCGACGTGATATCGAGCCGGCGCCGTGAAGGTGTCAGCGGCGTGCCTTGCCCCGCCACGGTCTCAGTGACGGCATGTCCGCTCGCGAGCAGGTTGCCGATCAGCCAGGCGCCAGTGAAACCGCTGGCTCCGGTAACGAGTGTTCGTGTCAGGCGTTCAGCATGCGTTGCTGGTTTCGTCGTTTCTCCGCTCACCCGCGTTCTCCTGTTTACCGCGTGTTGATAAGCCGTTTGCTCCCGCTATCTGGCACATCACGACAACATCACGACAGCCTTGTATCAAGGTCGTCATCGCGCCGCACCAATCGGGCTATTATGTCACGCTACCGAGTCGCAACTTCCGCCCGCGCATCCCTGATTCCGCCCCAGATGACCGTTTCCAGCCTGCCGAATTCCATCCCCCTTGCCTTCGGTGACCTGCAAGGTTGCCGCACCCAGTACCAGCAACTGCTCGCGAAGGCCTCGCCTTCTCCGGACACGCCGCTGTGGTTCGCCGGCGACCTCATCAATCGCGGTGACGAATCGCTTGCCACGCTGCGCGATGTCATCGCGTTGGGCGAACGGGCGAGGCCGGTGCTCGGCAATCATGACCTGCACCTGCTGTCGGTATCGGCAGGCATTCGCAAATCGAAGAAAGGCGACACGATCGACGAAATTCTCGCCGCGCCCGATGCGCAAGACATGCTGCACTGGGTCCGCCACCGGCCGCTGGCGCATTTCGAGAACGGCATGCTGCTGGTGCACGCTGGCGTATTGCCGCAATGGGATGTGACGCTCACGCTCGAACTCGCCGATGAACTGCAACGCGCACTGCGGGCGCCGAACTGGAAGGAAACGTTGGCGGGTCTGTACGGCAACGAGCCGAATCGCTGGAAGCCGGGCCTGAAGGGCATCGATCGTCTGCGGCTCACTTGCACCGCCCTCACCCGTATGCGCTTTTGCAATCAGGACGGTGCGATGGACTTCAGCACGAGCGGCGGCCTCAACTCGGCGCCGCCGGGCTATATGCCCTGGTTCGACGTGCCGTCGCGCAAGACCGCCGACGTCACCGTGGTGTTCGGCCACTGGGCCGCGCTGGGCCTTCTGATGCGCGACAACCTGATCGGCCTCGATTCCGGTTGCGTCTGGGGAGAAAAGTTGTCCGCCGTGCGACTCGCAGCCAACCCGGCCGATCGCACCCTCACCCAGGTGGCGTGCGAGGGCTGCCGCGCCTCCGCTGATTAGGCGGAACGCCCCTGCTGGTCGGCACCGTCGATCAGCGTCTCTTCCTGTGCACTCAAGCCACCAGTTGCGGTGTTCGTGGCACCTGTCCTGACGACCGCCGGTGCGCTCTCGCGCACGGCCCCGAACGCGTCGGTGCCTTGCAGGTTGCCCTGCAGACCGCCCTGAAGATCGCGCAACGCAGCACCAATCGTCTGCTCCGCCTCTGCCGCCAGCGAGCGCCGGTCGGCGCCGGCTGCCAACGCTTCACCCACATAGACATGCGCCGTCAGCGGCCCGCCGCGTAGCAACGCATCGAGCGACTCGGCGAGCGAAACCTCGCCTATATACGCCAGCGCGGTCGATTGCCGACCCGTTGCGTCCTCGTACATCAGGCAGAGCGGCTGTACCGGGCTTCCCGCCGACACCGCCGCCTGAAACATGTTGGCGTGAAACGGCAGCAACTCGAGGCCATCGGACGTCGTGCCTTCCGGAAACACGCACATCAGTTCGCCCGCGCTCAGCCGGTCCGACAGTTCATGCATGATCCGCTTCGCATCGCTGCGCTTCTCGCGCTGGATGAACACCGTCCCGAGTTGCTGCGCGAGCCATCCCACCACCGGCCACTGCCGGATCTCGGCCTTGGAGACGAACGGCGTCGGCCGCCACGCGTTGATCACGTAGATGTCGATCCACGAGATGTGATTGGCCACCACCAGCGCGCCGGCATCGAGCCGCGCGCTGTCGTTATGGACTACGAGGCGCATGCCGCACAGTCGCAGCATCTTCAGCGACCACGCGCGATTCAGCGCCTCCCGTTGAGCGGCACTCGCGCGCGGAAAACGCGTCGCGACCGTCCACATACCGTGCAGCAGATGAACAACAAGCCGGGCCTTGCGAAATGCGAGCATCATGATTGGTGCTTTCCGTAGGGGTCGCCAGAGGTCAGGTCAGTCAGGTCAATTGAGGTAAGAGGCTTTGACTTCGCGAATCACTGCTGCTCGAAGGCCACGTGCCCGGCGACGATCGTCGCCCGTACCCGCGCCGGCAGTTCGTAGCCGAGGAACGGCGTGTTGTGCCCCTGGCTTTTCAGCGCACGCGGCTCAACCCGCCAGTAAGCGTGGCGATCGAAGAGGCATAGATCGGCGTTCGCGCCGACCGCGAGTCGTCCCGCATCCAGCTTGAGGACACCAGCCGGCGCTGCGGTAATGCGGTTCAACGCCCTCGCGAGCGGCACACCCGTTTCCTCCGCCCACTTCACCGTCAGCGAAAGCAACAGTTCCAGTCCGGTTGCGCCCGGCGTGGCCTCGGCGAATGGCAGCAGCTTTTCGTCGTCGTCGACGGGTGTGTGGTCGGAGCAGATCGCGTCGACCGTGCCGTCCGCGAGTCCCGCGCGGATCGCGGCGCGATCGCGCTGCGAGCGCAGCGGCGGATCGAGGCGGAATTGCGCATCGAAGTAGCCGATATCCAGATCGATCAGATGGATGTGATTCACCGTCACGTCGCACGTCACCGGCAGACCTTCGGCCTTCGCCGCCCGCATCAGTTCGATGCCCGCGGCCGACGACAGATGCGACAGGTGCACCCGCGCGCCCGTCACGCGGACCAGTTCGAAGATAGTATGCAGCGCGATAGTCTCCGCTGAGACCGGCACGCCCGAAAGCCCCAGCCGCGACGCCAGCGGACCACTCGCCGCCACGCCGCCCTTGCCCAGATACGCATCCACGGGACGCAGCCACACGGTATAGCCGTAGGTGTTCGCGTACTGCAGCGCGCGCAGCAGAACCTGCGTGTCCACCACCGGTACATCGGCCTGCGAAAAGCCGATGCAGCCCGCTTCGGTCAACTCGACCATTTCAGTGATGACCTGGCCTTTGAGACCCACCGTCAGCGCGCCCAGCGGATACACATGCGCCTCGTTCAGATTGCGCGCGCGGAACTTGAGCATTTCGACCAGACCGGGCTCGTCGAGCACCGGATCCGTGTCGGGCAGACACACGAGGCTCGTCACGCCGCCCGCGAGTGCGGCGGCCATTTCCGATTCGAGCGTAGCCTTGTGTTCATAGCCCGGTTCGCGCAGCCGCGCGGCAAGATCGACGAAGCCCGGCGCGACCGACAAACCGGCGGCGTCGAGGGTCTTTTCTGCGCGGAAATCGGCGGGCGCGACGCCGAGCGCGACGATCTTGCCCGCCGCAATAAACACGTCCTGCTTGTGTTCGGTGCCGGCCGCCGGATCGATCAGCGTGCCGCCTTGAATATGGATGTTCATGCGCTGCCCTTTTCTGTGTGGTCGTGGAGGCTCAATCGTGATTGCCTGCAACGATCCCCATGACCGCCATCCGGACGGCAATGCCAAACGTCACCTGGTTCAGGATCACCGATTGCGGACCGTCCGCCACCTGCGAGTCGATCTCGACGCCACGGTTCATCGGGCCCGGATGCATCACGATGGCATCGGGCGCCGCCAGCGCGAGACGCTCCGGCGTCAGCCCCCAGCTCTTGAAGTATTCCTGCGCGGACGGCAGCAGCGCCCCGCTCATCCGTTCATTCTGCAGACGCAGCATGATGATGACGTCAACGTCCTTCAGGCCTTGGTCGAGATTGTGGAACACCCGCACGCCCATCTGCTCGAGCCCGCCTGGGAGCAAGGTGCGTGGGCCGATGGCACGCACTTCGGGCACGCCGAGCGTGGTCAATGCATGGATGTCCGAACGCGCCACCCGCGAATGCAGGATGTCGCCCACGATGGCTACGCGCAGATTCGTGAAGTCCTTCTTGTAGTGACGGATCGTGTACATGTCGAGCAGGCCCTGCGTCGGATGCGCATGACGGCCATCGCCCGCGTTGATCACGTGCACATGCGGCGCGCAGTGTTCGGCGATCAGGTAGGGCGCGCCGCTCGACGCATGGCGCACCACGAACATGTCGGCGTGCATCGCGGACAGGTTGTTGATGGTGTCGAGCAGCGACTCGCCCTTACTGGTCGACGACGCATTGATGTTCAGGTTGATCACGTCCGCCGACAAGCGCTTGGCGGCAATCTCGAAGGTGGTGCGCGTGCGCGTCGAGTTCTCGAAGAACAGATTAAATACCGACTTGCCGCGCAATAACGGCACCTTCTTCACCTCGCGGTCCGTCACGCTGACGAACTGCTCAGCGGTATCGAGGATGTGATCGACGATCGCGCGCGGCAAGCCTTCGATCGACAGCAGATGCTTGAGCTCGCCGTTTTTGGTGAGCTGCGGATTGCCCTTCAGGAAGCCGTGCCGAAAGCGGTCCGGCGCCGATGTCGGGCCGGGTGTGTCCTGAGGAACCTGGTTGGCGGTGGTCATGAGAATGAGGTATCTGATTCAAACGTGTGCGAGTCGAGCCGCGCATAACCGGTGGCGGATGGCGTGTGTGGCACGCCTCTCGCCGTCAGCTAGTTAAAGCGTGCTTCGGTGTGAAACGTGAAATGCTCGCCGCCGTCGTTCGCGCGCGCGAGCACCAGATTGGCCTCGGCCGGCACGTCGACCACGCCGCCCACGAAGCGCGCCGCCACCGGCAACTCGCGGCCGCCGCGATCGGCGAGCACCGCCAGTTCGACCGAAGCCGGCCGACCATAGTCGTACAGTTCGTTGAGCGCCGCGCGCACGGTGCGGCCGGTGGACAGCACGTCGTCGACGAGCAGGATACGGCGGTTGTTCACGTCGAACGGCAGCGAGGTCGGGCTCGCTTGCGCGTGCAGCCCTTTCTTCGCGTAGTCGTCGCGATGCAGCGCAACATTAACGACGCCAAAACTGGCGACGTTCAGATCGCGCGCCAGCCGCTCCGCGACCCACGCCCCGCCACTGTGGATGCCGGCCAGCACGACGCCGTCGTTGTCGCCGGGCGCATCGCCATAAACCGTACGAATCTGTTCGAGGACCGAGCGATACAACGCCTCAGCGTCAATGGAACTCATGATCGTCAGAAAGTTCTTCGAAATATTGCTGGAGGATGATGCAGGCGGCTTCGGCGTCGAGCATATCCGCGCGCGCGTTACCGGCGCGAATTTCGGCCTTTGCTTCGACCGACGAATAGCGCTCGTCGACCCAGGTGACCGGCAGATTGAAGCGGCCGTTGAGCTGGTTGCCGAAGCGTTTCGCGAGTTGGGTCATTTCGTGGGGCGCGCCGTCGGGATGCATGGGCAAGCCGACGACCAGCGCATCCGGCTTCCACTCGGCGATCAGCTTGCCGAGCGCTTCGAAGCGATACTCGCGATTGCGGTTTTGCACCACCACGAGCGGCCGTGCGCTTCTGGTCAGCGAATTACCGACCGCCACGCCAATGCGTTTCTCACCATAGTCGAACGCCAGCAAGGTTGCCGCCCGTCCGGCCGTACTGCTCATGCGTGACCTGCTTCGCCCGAGAGCATGGACAAGGAAATACCGAGCAGCGCGAGGGCCGCTTCGAGTCGTTCTTCAGCCGGCACGTCGAACACGATCTTCGGATCCGCTTCCACCGAAAGCCAACCGTTCTTCGAAATCTCTTCTTCGAGCTGACCCGCGCCCCAGCCGGCGTGGCCGAGCGTGAGCAGGAAGCGGTCCGGGCCGGTGCCGCTGGCGACCGCCTCGAGCACGTCTTTCGAGGTGGTCATTTCCAGGCCGCCCGGCACGGACATTGACGATGTATACGGCGTGCCGTCCTTCGGGTAGTGCAGCACGAAGCCGCGCTCGGTTTGCACCGGGCCGCCGAAGTACACGGGGACATGCAACAGGGGTTCGATCTCCAGCTTCAGATCAATGCGACTGAAGAGCGCTTCCAGATCGATGTCGGTCGGCCGGTTGATGACGAGACCGAGCGCACCGCGCTCGCTGTGATCGCAAAGGTAGACCACCGTTCCTGAAAACGTGGGGTCCGCCATGCTCGGCATGGCGATCAGGAACTGGTTGGTCAGATTGATGCGATCGGTACTCTTGGACATAGTTCGGATTTTAGCAAAGACGATGCGGAATGGCGGGCTTTGAGCGTGGGCAGACAAGCTTGCCGCGATCCATGGACGGCGGATCATATTGCCACTCTATCACGCGCTTACACCTTGCCAACTGCGCGTATTCAGGTGCGCATCCGTGACGGTGGCGGATGAGGTGGCACAAGGCGTTGAAACCCGCGCGGCGACGGGTTTGCAAGGGTGGTGGAACGTGGTGGTGGGCCTTTGTGGTGAGCCTTTGTTGTGAGCCTCCGTGGCAGGCCTTCTTGGTGAACCCACCGGCTGGCGAGTTAAGCGCCGCCGCCCTGCTCGATGGCGCGCGTCAGCGCAGCCAGCACAGGACTGCCGCCAGGCGGCGCGATGCCGGCCGCGATCGTGTGCAACATGGCGCGCAGTCCTTCGGCGCCCTGTTCGAGCGCTCGCGCGTCAGGTGCTTCGACGACCACGTGGGCACGCACCGCAGGCGTCGACACGCCCGCGTGCGCGCGGCGCCGCCAGGCGAGCGCAAGCGTGTCCGCCAGCAGGGCGACGTGACCCAGACCCAGCGCACTCGCGGCAGCGCCCAGACGGTAGGCGGCATCGCCGGCTTGCAGTGCTTCGCTCGGATCAGCCTTCTCGGGATGACCCGCCGCCCGTGCGTGCTCGGCGAGAGCGGCGATCGCCCCATCGGCCGTCTGCAGGAAATCCTCATAGGCCTGGGCATTGACGGTGAGTACACCCAGTTCGCGCGTGCGCGCTTCGCGCAACCCTACGCCGGGCCCTTGCGCCTCGGCGGCGCCAGCCTCCCACAACGCCTCCGAATCCTGAGTGCCGGCTACGTGCCAGTCCACCGTCAAACCGTAGTCGCGCAGCAGCTCGACATGCTCGGCATCTTCTGCCGCAGCGCCGAACAACGCGTAATCGCGCCAGAGCAGCGCGAGCGTTGCCCGCACCATCGAGCGCGGCGCCAGCGGCAAGCCACGCGCGTGATCGGCCAGCGCAAGGTTGCAGCGGGCATGAAAACGCCGTGCATCTGCGTCGCCCAGCAGGTGACCACTCTCGCGCAATGCGCGGGCACAGGCTGAGGCGAGGCGCCAGAAGTCGTAGGGATCGGGGCCGGCGAGTTCGGCGAGGCAGGCGTCGAGTTCATCGAGCGCGGCGCGCGTCAGGGCCGCTGCCGCGGCGCTGGCCGCGCCGTCCCTCGAATGCGCCCGCAAGACCGGCAGCAGCGCGCGTTCATAGCGCGCCCGTAAGTGCGCCAGCCGTTGCGCCGGCTGCTTGCTGAACGAGACGGGCGGTAAGGCCCTGGCAGCGAGAGCGAGATCTTCGTATGTGACCGTGAAACCGGGCGTGCGATGCGCGATCAGCGCACTGAGCGCGTGGTAATGCGCGAAAAGGGTCGGCGAGCAAGCGAGCTCGCGCAGACTGCGGCGCCCGATCGCCGCGCGGAAATCATGCAGCGCTGCGGCGAACAACTGGCGGGCATCGGGTTCTTCGGCCGATTCAGCTGCCGTCAGCGGCGACACCAGCACCAGCGCATCGCCGAGACGTTGGGCCGCGTGCCAGCCCGCTTCGCGCAAGGCCTGCACCGCGCGCAACAGCGCCGCCGCCGTACCGCCGCGTTGCTCGAAGGCGAGCAGCGCTTCGGCGAGCGCAAGTTCGGCGGCACGGACCGACCCGCCGCGCGGATTCGGCAGTGCCTCGAAAGAACCGGGAGATGCGGATCCAGGAATCATGGGCAAGCGACATGAACACTGACAGGCCGGCGCACGGCCGTGCGCGCCAAGGAGCACGCGAGCCCGCGACAGTACGATGACGAACTACCCTCGCGACAGAACATGACAACGGATGTTCCGCCCTACCACGCTGCCCGGCCGCCGGACGTACTCAGGCCGCCCGCCGGACGCGCGAACGCTGGATGGTCAGATCTGCACCATCTCGAAGTCTTCCTTGCGCGCGCCGCATTCTGGACAGGTCCAGTTAATGGGAACATCTTCCCAACGCGTGCCCGGCGCGATGCCTTCCTCTGGCAAACCAGCCTCTTCGTCGTAGATCCAGCCGCAGATCAGGCACATCCAGCTTTGATATTCCATTCTTGTATCGCGTCAAAAAAGGGCGTTGAAACGAGAGCCATGATGGTACAGCGTTGCCGCCCTAATGACTAGCAACCGGGAGTCATCATGCTATCGGGTCGCGCAAACGCTGCCTGGCAATCCCCACAAGGCGCGACGCCGTGCATGGCATTAGTGCGAGAAGCCCTTCGCGGATGCGGAAAAACCGCCCTGCCCCCCCGTTAGGCCGCATAATTGAGGCGACCGCGTGCCCTGTGCGCGCTTACATATGCTCATTTCCTGCCAACCATCTTCATGCCCAGCGACACGCCTCCGATCGTCCTTACCTTCGGCCTTTCCGACCCGACGGGCGCCTCCGGCCTGCAAGCCGACCTGATGACGCTGGCCAGCATGGGCTGCCACGGTGTCAGTGTGCTGACCGGCTATACCGTGCGCGACTCGGCAAACTGCGATGAAGTCACCGGGCTGGACCCCGAGGTCGTTGCCACTCAGGCGCGCATGCTGCTCGAAGACATGCCCATCGCCGCCTTCAAGGTCGGCGCCGCGACGCGCGCGGAAGTGGTGAGCGCGATCGCTGAAGTCGTGGCCGACTATGACGACATTCCGCTGATCCTCGCGCCCGATTTCACGCTCGACGACGAACACGTGCTCGCCGCCGACGAACTGCGCGAAGCGATTGCCGACCTGCTTGCGCCGCAAACCACCTTGCTGGTCGCCGATCACGCCACGCTGCTCGCGCTCGCCCAGCCGGACGGCGACGCCGAAGCGCCGAGCCTCGACGCCGCGATCTCGCATCTGCTGTCGCAAGGTTGTGAATATATTTTGTCCACGGAGACTGGCACGCACCGGCTCGTCAATACGCTGTTCAGCGACGACGGGCAGCTGCGCCAGGACATGTGGGACCGCGGGCCGCATCGCATCATGGGGCTGACCGATACGCTCGGTGCGGCGATTGCCGCCTTGCTTGCGAATGGTCAGGATCCTGCTGAGGCTGTACGTGAGGCGCAGGAGTATCTGTATCAGGCAATGCGCAATGCGTTTCGTCCCGGTATGGGTGCGTATCTGCCGGACCGGTTTTTCTGGGCGCGCAGCAGCGAGGAAGAAACGCCGCTGGGTAGCGCCAAGGATGCGCCGCCTGGAGAAGCGCGGCATTGAGGGTGGGGCGTTTCGGGCGGAGTTTGGTCACACAGGACGGCTCGCCCAACACAAAAACTTACATTAACCAAACAAATACATTTCACTTTATCGTCCTCATCACTCGTTCTTGCGCGAACGGCGTGGTGTGGGCGATCGCCTTCCCGTTGCGTCAAGAATGAGATTGAGAGCCTCGCCCCTTCAAACGGTATCGCTCTCGGCGGGAATCGTTAAAGTGGATAGCTCAGACGCCTTCGCCCGCAGCCTTTACGACGCCACGCCGGACACTCCGAACGGTCATTCCGGCGCTCCAACTACTCCCGAAGATCGCCGGTCCATCGCCGCCTCGGGACCTGCGCGACCATTCCTGCAGCGCGTTCACGGTACTGTGAGTGACCATGACCGCGCGCACATGTTCAAGCAGAAAGCCGTCACGGTCTGGCTTACCGGCTTGTCCGGGGCAGGTAAATCCACACTGGCTTATGAACTGGAACGCCGCTTGATTGCGCTGAGTCACCCATGCTATGTGCTCGACGGTGACAACATCCGCCACGGCCTCGCCAGCGACCTCGGCTTTACCAAAGAAGACCGACGTGAAAATATCCGCAGGGTTGCCCACGTCGCCCAGTTGATGAACGACGCCGGCTTGATCGTGATTACCGCGCTGATTTCCCCCATGGACGAAGATCGCGCCATGGCTCGCGAAATCATCGGCGGTGACCGGTTTGTGGAGACGTATCTATCCGCGTCTGTCGACGACTGTGCACGGCGCGACCCCAAGGGCCTCTATGCCAAGGCACGCGCTGGCGCGATCACGTCGTTCACGGGTGTGTCGGCACCCTACGAACCGCCCACCCATCCGGATCTGTGTGTAGATACGGCGAGGCAAAGCAAAGAGGCGAGCGTGTCGGGAATCTTCGACTACCTGCACGAATCATTCTTGATGGACCCCTGACCGCGGAAACGCAGCGCGGACGTGTCCTTGAGTTGACCTCTCGCGCTGCATTCCCTGCGCCAAGATCAAAGCGACCAAGGCGCCAAATCCCACACCACAAAAGAAAAGACCCGCATCGCTGCGGGTCTTTTCTTTTGCGAAGCACACCTTGCAGTGTGCTTCGCCATGCGTTTCGATCGGGCCTCCTCTCGCGAGAGAGGCCCAAAGCGAAATTACATGTCCATGCCCATGCCGCCCATGCCGCCGGGCATACCGCCAGCCATCGGAGCATCTTCCTTCGGCAATTCGCAAACAGCTGCGTCGGTCGTCAGCAGGAGACCTGCCACCGATGCTGCGTTTTGCAGTGCCGTACGCGTGACCTTCGTCGGGTCCACGACGCCTGCATCGACCAGGTCGACGTACTCGCCCGTTGCTGCGTTGTAGCCGTAGTTGCCCGTGCCTGCTGCAACTGCTGCCACCACGACGCTGGCTTCTTCGCCGCCGTTCGTGACGATCTGGCGCAGCGGTTCTTCCATTGCGCGCAGAACGATCTTGATACCTGCGTCCTGATCGGCGTTAGCGCCCTTCAGACCAGCGATTGCCGTGCGAGCGCGGATCAGTGCAACACCGCCGCCAGCCACGATGCCTTCTTCCACAGCTGCGCGCGTTGCGTGCAGTGCGTCTTCGACACGTGCCTTCTTTTCCTTCATTTCGACTTCGGTCGCAGCGCCGACCTTGATCACTGCAACACCGCCGGCCAGCTTGGCCACGCGCTCTTGCAGCTTTTCACGGTCGTAGTCCGACGTTGCTTCTTCGATTTGCGTGCGAACTTGCTTCACACGTGCTTCGATGGTTGCAGCTTCGCCAGCGCCGTCGATGATCGTCGTGTTTTCCTTGCCCACTTCGATACGCTTCGCTTGACCCAGTTCAGCCAGCGTTGCCTTTTCGAGCGTCAGGCCGGTTTCTTCAGCGATGACCTGACCGCCGGTCAGCACTGCGATGTCTTCCAGCATGGCCTTACGACGATCGCCGAAGCCCGGAGCCTTGACAGCCACCGTCTTCAGGATGCCGCGGATGTTGTTCACAACCAGCGTTGCCAGTGCTTCGCCTTCGACATCTTCTGCGATGATCAGCAGCGGACGGCCAGCCTTGGCGACCTGTTCCAGGACCGGGAGGAGGTCACGAATGTTCGACACCTTCTTGTCGTGCAGCAGCACGAACGGGTTGTCGAGCACAGCAACTTGCTTGTCCGGGTTGTTGATGAAGTACGGCGACAGGTAACCGCGGTCGAATTGCATACCTTCGACAACGTCCAGCTCGTCTTGCAGCGACTTGCCGTCTTCAACCGTGATGACGCCTTCCTTGCCAACCTTGTCCATCGCTTCAGCGATACGGTCGCCGATCGACGAATCGCTGTTCGCCGAGATCGCGCCGACCTGAGCGATTTCCTTGTTGGTCGTGCAAGGCTTGCTGATCTTGCGCAGTTCTTCGATAGCGGCCGTCACAGCCTTGTCGATACCGCGCTTCAGATCCATCGGGTTCATGCCCGATGCAACGTACTTCATGCCTTCGCGCACGATGGACTGAGCCAGAACCGTTGCGGTCGTGGTGCCGTCACCTGCGTTGTCGCTGGTCTTGGAAGCGACTTCCTTGACCATTTGTGCGCCCATGTTCTGGAGCTTGTCTTTCAGCTCGATTTCCTTCGCGACCGACACACCGTCCTTGGTGACCGTCGGGCCGCCGAAGCTGCGTTCCAGGACCACGTTGCGACCCTTCGGGCCCAGCGTGACCTTCACAGCGTTCGCGAGGATGTTCACGCCTTCAACCATCTTGGCACGGGCGGAATCACCGAATACGACGTCTTTAGCTGCCATCTTCTAACTCCTTGAATTCTTGGGATATAACCGGGTAAGTAGCGCTTGGCGCTTACTTCTGCACCACGGCCATGATGTCTTCTTCGCGCATCACGAGCAGTTCGCTGCCGTCGACCTTGACGGTCTGGCCTGCGTACTTGCCGAACAGAACGCGGTCACCCACCTTCACGTCGAGCGCGATTTGTGCGCCCTTGTCGTCACGCTTGCCCGGGCCGACTGCCAGAATTTCGCCTTGATCCGGCTTTTCTGCTGCGGCTTCGGGGATCACGATGCCCGACGCAGTCTTGGTTTCTTGATCCAGACGTTTGACGATCACGCGATCATGCAAAGGACGAAGGTTCATACATACTCCTCTCTTGATTGAGACTGAAGAACGCTGAGAAAACCCGGCTGGCAAAGCCAACCGGCGATGTTGTTAGCACTCTCGTGCAGCGAGTGCTAATTATATGGACGGGTGGTGACAAATTCAAGAAGGATGGCGGTGGGAAATTCTTGCTCCAAGGGTTAACCCTGGAATTGGTGCGTACAGACGGGGCAAGCCCGGAGAGAACGTATTCCCGCAATCATAACGGCGAATGGCGGATTGTCACCCAGGGCCGCCCTTGTGTTACCAGAGGACAGAAAATTCCCGCGTCATTTTATTGCGGCTCGGCGGTCAGCCCCGCTCTACCCGTCTGAGCCGCCCCGCCAGCCGAAGCGGCACTGTCCGGCGTCGCATCGTCCACCCCCGCCGCACCCACCACAGCAGGCACATTCGCAGCGCCGCCCGGCAACAACTGCGGAAACCGCGCGACGAACACCCACTGCGCATAACCCTTCTTCCGCTCGAACCCCTGGAATTCCTTCGGGAAATGCGAGATTTGAATCGGATGAGCCATGGACGCGCTATGCAGGCCGACGATCGTCTGTCCGTCCAGCCCCATCACCAGCACCCAATCCGCCTTGCCCGTCATCGGATCCGCGTAGAGCTTGCGCAAGTGGCGCACCGGATTTGGGTAGCGCGGGTCGAGTAGAAGTTCATCGAGCGTGTGCGGCTGCGTCGGCTGTCCCAACGGCGTGGTCTGCGCGTAATCGAGCAGCGCGCGCTGAAATTCGCCGCCGACGTAAAGCAGTTCTTTCTCAGCCACACGCCGCTGATAGATCGCGCCAAGCTGTATCGTCCCGGCCGCCGCCACGCCGATGATGGCAATCGAAATCAGCAACGCCAGATACGCGAAGCCGCGTTGCGCTGCCCGCAAGCCGCTCCTGCCCCGGCTTCTGCTCCGCGTCATGCCCGCCCGCACGACTACAGCGACTCGTACGGCCGACCGTCGAAGCCAGTGCCGGGCGCACCGCTCTTGACGTCGTAGACCTTGCCGG
Source organism: Paraburkholderia sp. GAS41 (assembly GCF_050436545.1). Classification (NCBI taxonomy): domain Bacteria; kingdom Pseudomonadati; phylum Pseudomonadota; class Betaproteobacteria; order Burkholderiales; family Burkholderiaceae; genus Paraburkholderia; species Paraburkholderia sp. GAS41. Next base: position 17,554 of record NZ_JBNDMK010000037.1, on the reverse strand, counting down.
GAAACTGCTCCTCGGGCGGCACGATCTCCCAGGTCGTGGTGCTGCCCGTGACCGGATCGAGCGGCAGCGAGCGCAGGTAATGCTTGTCCACCAGTTCGTCGAGTGAGTCGGGATAGCGTCCTATATCGCCGTAAAACTTGTCGATGGCATCGCGCGTCGCATGCAGGTTTTCCGCGAGGATTTTCTCCTTCGATGCATCGATCGAATGGAAGTAGCTCGGCAATGAAATCGTCAGCATCACCGCAATGATCGCCAGCACGATCAGCAGTTCGATCAGCGTGAAGCCCTTCGCTCTGTGCAAGCGGTGTTTCATGCGTGTCACCAGTTCCGGTAGGCAATGCCATTGAGCCCGACGCCTTTCGAAGTCGAGTACACGTCGTACACGTCGTCGCCTTCCTGGGGGTCGTCGGCTCCGCTCGCGTAGCAGCGCTTGCCCCACACCGCCGCGTCGTCGAGCCCGGCGTCGTTGTTCATCGGATCGCGCGGGATGTGACGCAGGAAGTAGATCTTGCGTCCCTTCGGATCGCTCAGGTCCGGCACACCGTCGACGAGCACATCGAGACTCGGCGGGTAGCCGGTCGCGCCCGCTTCCTTCGCCACCCGGCCCTCCTTGCTCGCGGCCTTGTAAGCGTCGATGGCGTCGCGTATTTCATGCAGTGCGAGCCGCAACTCCTGCTCGCGCTCGCGCTGGCGCATCACCTGCGCCACCGGCACGGTCATGGACGCGAGCACGCCCAGAATGGCAAGCGTGACCAGCAGCTCGATCAGCGTAAAGCCGCGCGCCGCGCGTTTGTCCCTCGCGCGCTTCAACTGCGTGGCGTCACGAGCCTGCGCGTTCGTCATTGCGTTGTCGCCACGCCAAAGGTGTAGGTCGGAGGCGGCGTCATGGTGAACTGCTGGCCGCTCACACCAATGATCGTGCCCGGCTGAGCCTGGATCGAGGTCTGCGCCGCCGCGGCCAGTGCCTTGAAACTCAGTACAGCGAAGGTCCCCTGCGACGAGGCGCCCACGCCGCCTGTGACGGAATCGGCGAGGATCAGTTGACCGCCCTGCACCACACGATCGGAGAAGCTGGTGGTGGCACCGCCCTGCTTCATGAAATCGCCCTCGGTTGCGCCGGTGAACTGCAGTTTCGTGGTGTCGTAGTTGAGAGTGGTAGACGCGCTCGTCAACGGCTGATCCGCCTGCATGGTCACCGCCACGGTCACCGAATCGCCCACCTTGACCTGCGCCGGGCCCTCGATCGTCATCTGTCCCACGCCTCCGCCCGCTGTGCCGCCACCCACGTACGGAACGCCGTCGCCGCCATACGAGCCGCCCGCGTTGCCATAGGCGCTGCCATCCGAATTGCTTGCACCCGTTGCTCCGCCATACGCGCCAGCACCTGAACCGTTCGCGCCATTCAGGCCGCCTTGCGTGCCATTCGCCGTCGCACGATCAGGCGTCGTGTTCGACGCGCCTGTACTGCGCGTGCTGATCGGTGTCACGTGCGGTGAACTACCGAGCCCGTTCGACGTGACGATGCTTTGCATGTTCGTCTCGGTGCCTGCCGAGAAATACGCTGCATCTGCATCGGGGCGCTGGATATTGCGCACCAGGTGCGGCGTGATTGCCAGAACGATCTCGGTGTTCTTGTCGTCGTCCGTGGTCGCGCCGAACAGCCGCCCCAGCACCGGAAGTTGGCCAAGACCGGGAAGCGCATTGCCCGACGTGCGTTCCTCGCTGTCGATCAAACCAGCGAGCACATCCGTCTCGCCGTTCTTCAACTGCAGCACGGTGCTGGCCGTACGCGTGCCGATCTCGTAGGCGGTCGTACCGGACGTCCCCGTGACCGTGTTCAGCAGACTGCTGACCTCCAGCGAGACCTTGATGCCCACCGTGTCGTCCAGGTAGATTGCCGGTTCGACGTTCAGCGTCAGGCCGACGTCGAGATAGTTGACCGACTGCGAGACGAATCCCGTCGACGTCGCCGTCGAGGTGATGTTCGGCACACGTTCGCCGATCAGGATCTTCGCCTTCTCGTGATTACGCACGCGAATACGCGGGTTGGTCAGCAATTTCGCTGTGGAGTCCTGCTCGTTCGCGTTGGCCGTCGCCTCGATCGACGACAGCCCGAGCGTATGGGTCGTCTGATGCAACAGGTCGCTCAGCGCGAGCGAAGGCGTGGAGCCTGTGCTGCCAGATCCGGTGGAACTGAACGAACCATACGGCGAACCCGTCGATGTCCCGCTGCTGCCACTGGTCGCCAGCGCGCTGATCGAAGTGCCCACCGGCAGCGGCGTCACCGTGATCGAACTCGGCCATGCAATGCCGAGATTTTCGACGTTGTCGCGCGATACTTCCAGCACTTCCACCTCCAGCATCACTTCCGGCTCCGCGACATCTTCGAGCGTGACGAGCCGTTCCGCCATCTTGATGACAGCGGGCGTGTCGCGCACGATCACCATGTTGAGCTTCTCGTCGGCCACCACGTCGTGGCACTTCAGGATCGTCTTGAGCGTCTCGGCGATCGTCTTCGCGTCCGCGTTCGAGAGGAAGAACGTGCGCACCGCCAGTTCCTGGTAGTCCTTCTGTTTCGCGGGCGTGTTGGGGTAGATCAGCACCGTGTTCTCGTCGAGCACCTGCTGGGCGAGTTGGTTGGTCACGAGCAGGTACCGCACGGTTGCCTCGATCGTGCTGTTCCTGAGGAAGATCGACGCGCGCTGATCTGTCTTCACGTCCTTGTCGAATACGAAGCTGAGTCCCGAGCCATGCGAGATCGCATCGAAGATCTGCTTCAACGGAGCGTCACGGAAATCGATGCGGATCGGCTTGCGATAAGCGACCGCCAGCGCCTCCTCGACGCGCGCCGCGCCCGAGTCGGCACCGAGTTTGCGCTGCAGCGCGAGCGCGCGTGGATTGGCCGGCGCCTCCGTCAGCACGGTGGCGATCAGACGGCGCGCTTCGTCGCGCTCTTTACCGGCGGCGAGTGTCTCGGCCCGATCGACCAACGCGTCGAGGCGTGCCCCGCTTTCGAGCGCCGATATGCCCGTCAGCGCGCGCTCGTTAGCGGGGTCGAGCGTCAGCGCATGCTGATATGCCTTGCGCGCGGCCGCGCGGGCACCGCTCGCGGCAAGACCGTCGCCCTCCTCGTCGTAACGTCGCAACGCCTTCTCGCGCGTGGCAAGCCACGCCGAGCGATATTGCGCATCTTCCGGCTCGCGAGTGGACGCCTCCTGCAGCTTCGCCAGGCCTTCCTCGATCTTGCCTTGGGCCACGAAGTCCTGTCCCTGCTGATAGGCCTTTTGCGCCGCGCAACCGGCCAAGAGCACCGGTGCAACGATGAGCGCGAGCCAGCGTCGCCTGCGCATAGCGCTGGCAAATGGGCCACGATGCCTGTTTCCTGTCGATTGCATACGCAACGTTTCTATCCTTGTATCGTTCCACTTTCGCGCTGGTTAGTCGGCACTGCCGATATCCAGCGTCTGCACTGCTTTTTGGGGCAAATAAACGAGCTTCATGGTCGGCGGCGTGATCGCTTCCACGCGATAGACCCCGTCGATCACCATCTGCTCGCGCACAATCAACGTATCGTCGCCGCGCGCCAGATAGACCTCCCAGTGACCTTCGGCCTGCTCTTTGCCGAGGTAGGTGAAGGGCATGGCGGGTGTGAGCGGTGCAGTCGGTACCGGTGGTATGTCGGCACTGGCCGCCGCGGCAGAGGGCAGCGGCACGCTGGACAGACTGCCGAACAGATCGTGGTGCGCATCGCTGGCCGCGCCGGCCGCACCGACGAGTTCCGCGCGGGGGCGCAGCGCCGCGATGCTCACCACGCTGCCGGCACCTGGGCGCGCGGCCGAGGTGCCGGAGCGCGTGTCGGCGTGCGGGGTGGCTTCGACGATAGGGTCGGCTGGATCTTTATCGGCGAATGCGAGTACGCCCGCACTACCGACGAACAGCGCGGCGAGGATGAGGTGCTTGCGCTTCATCGCTGCACCTCGACGACCGCGCTACGCGCCATTGACGGAGGCAGCGGCGGCAACACCGCCGACGCTGAAGTCAACGCCGCAGCCGAAGTTGGCCTTGTGCCCGACGCATGTGACGACACCGATGCAGCGCCCGATGCGGAGGCCGCAATCGAAAAGGCTCGTGCTCCCGAGGCAGGCGATGGCACCAACGCAGAACTCGCAGAAGATCCAGCTCTCGCCTTCAAAGCAGGCGATGGCACCCATACCCCTGTATCGGGCCGCAAGAAAACCGTGAAACGCAAACTTGCCTCGACAGCCTGATCGTTGGCGGAATTGCGCGTGAAGCGCATGTCTTCGAGCGCGGCATACGGAATCGCCAGCAAGACCTTCTCGCAAAAGCGCCGCAGATGCGCGTAGTCGCCCTTGACCGGCAGGATGATCGTGTAGGTATCGAAACGTCCTGCGCTTTCATGACCCGGTTTGTACTCAGCCTTGTCCAATACGACGGCGGCATCGGAAGCCGCGTCGAACAGGCGGGTCACGACCTGCTCGGTGTGGCCGCTGCTGCCAAGCGCCGCATAAAACGCCTTCAGATGCGCGCTCGCCAGCGTCTGTGCTGAAACGACCGGCTTGGGCAGCGGCGCCGAACGCGCCTGCACCACGGCCCGCACATGTTCATCGACACGCGCCGCCAGGCCCGGCAACAACACGAACCACAACGCGGCCGCCGCCAGCATGAACACGCCAGCCAGCAGTGTGCCCACGCTGGATCGCGCCAGCGCCAGACGCAAGCGCAACAGCGTCCCTGCGAAATTCGGCTTCGTCACGCGCCCGCCTCCCGCCATTGCGCTTCGATCGAGAAGCGGATGACGCTGTCGACGCCGTCCTTGGCAAGTTCATGCTTGACGAGATTCACGCGTGCGAAGAGCGGCTGCTGTTCGAGCGCCTCCAGGTAGCCGATTATGTCCTGACTGCTGCCTTGGCCGCTGCTCGCCTCCGCTTCGATTCTGATCAACGCGCGGCCGGGTTCAGGCGTGATCGATAGCACTGCGATCTGTGATGGGGTAGCCGACTCGACAGCATCGAGAATGTCGTTCCACGGCAGGTTCAGGCGCGCGACGGCCACATTGACCGCAGCCGCCTGCTTCGCGTCGATGGGTTCGCTGCGCACGGTCGTCGCTGAACGTGCATGCTCCGCGCGCGCCTCGAGCCGGGTCAACTGGCCGTCGAGCGCGTCGAGCCGCACCAGCAGCTTTTGCGCGCGCCCGCCCGCCACCACGCACAGCAGCAACGCGATCAAGGCGAGCGCGCGCGGTGCCGGTCCGAGTCGATACCACTCGCGCCGCACACTGAAGGGCGCGAGGTCGAGATGCAGACGCTTCATGCTGCCACCCCGCGCGAGGCAAATCGCGCCGCCAGCGATTTCTTGTTGCCATAAGCGGCGTGCAGCGCATGACCCGGCGCACACCAGTGCAACGTCAAGCCGGCGACGTCAGTGGCTGTGGCGCTGTCCCGCCACGCGTCGAGCGGCGCGCCGTGAATGTGCAGCACGGATGGCGCCGCCAGGTCATCGAGCAGCGCCGCGCGCGCCATCTGCTCGCGCAGCCATGCCATGGGCGGTGTCGTCTGTGGCAACGCGAGCGTGCGCACCGCAGCAAGGCGAGGCCGCCTGGCATCGGCGACGAGTCCGAGCGTCAGCGCACTTTCACCCAGCGTCGCGAGCCAGGCGTTCGCACTCAACGCGCGGCGCGAGTGATTCCAGGCCGCCACGAAGTCAGGCGTCACCGAAACGAGACAGGCCTTCTGCGCCGCGACCGCCTGCTGCAACGCGACGCAAACTGTTTGCGAAACCGCGCAGGCAAGAAACGGCGTCTCGGCCTGCCAGTCGGCAACCAGTTGCCAGCCGGATGCCGCTTCGCCATACAGCACCTGAAAACGCACGGCGGCGGCGGCGCGCAAATCCTGCCTGCGAGCGCTGTTGCCCGGCGGCGTAACGATGAAATAACGCACCAGTTCGTCACCGAGCGTTACATGTACGGGAAGCCCCTTGGCACCCGCCTCTTCGAGTGCGTCCGCGATCTGCGCGGCCAGCGCATCGGGCGCGACCGCACGCGGATCGGCGATGGTCCGCTCCACCGCAACCGGCAATGACTTGTCCGCGTGACGGGAGGCCACCGTGCGCCATACCGCAAGCCTCGTTCGCGACAATTCAATCCGGCACTGCCCGCGCAGCCGGAGACGTCCAGGAACATCAAGCATGGAGCGTCACCCGCTTCACCTCTGCCAGCGTCGTTTCGCCACGCTTGACCACGCCGAGCGCCACCTCGCGCAACTGACGTGTGCCGCCCCTGCGCGCGGCGTCCTTGATCAGGCGGATAGGCTGCTTTTCCACCACCATGTCGCGTATCTCGTCGTCGAGGATCAGGATTTCGGCGATCGCGCGCCGCCCCCGGTAGCCCGTGCCACGGCAATCGCCGCAGCCGGTCCCCTGACGGAAATCAAAGTCGGCCACCTCCGCACGGGACAGGCCGAGGCGAGCCAGTTCGGCGTCGCCCGGAACATAGGGCGCCGCGCAGTGCGCGCAGTTGACGCGCAGCAGCCGCTGGGCCCAGATGCCGTTGAGCGCGGACACGAACGCATAGGGATCGATGCCCATGTGACTGAAACGGCCGAACACATCGAAGACGTTGTTGGCGTGTACCGTCGTCAGCACGAGGTGGCCCGTGAGCGCTGACTGCACGGCGATTTCGGCGGTTTCGCGGTCGCGGATCTCGCCCACCATGATCTTGTCCGGGTCGTGCCGCAGAATCGAGCGCAGGCCGCGCGCGAACGTCAGCCCCTTCTTTTCGTTGACGGGAATCTGCAGGATGCCGGGCAACTGGTACTCGACCGGGTCTTCGATCGTGATGATCTTGTCGCGCCCGTTGTGAATTTCCGTGAGCGCCGCATAGAGCGTCGTGGTTTTGCCCGAGCCGGTCGGACCGGTCACGAGCAGCATGCCGTAGGGCTCTTCCGCGAGGGCGCGCAGCGCCACCAGCGATTCGCTGTCGTAGCCGAGCGCCTCGAGCGTCAACGAACCATACGCTTCGATCATGGCACGCTTGTCGAGAATCCGGATCACCGCATCCTCGCCATGGATGCTCGGCATGATCGACACGCGCAGGTCGATGTCACGCCCGCCCGCGGCCACCCGGAAGCTGCCGTCCTGCGGCACGCGCCGCTCGGCGATATCCAGTTCCGCCAGCACCTTCAGACGCGAAATCACCTGCTCGGCGGCCTCGACGCCGTTGATCGTGGCCGCCGCATCCAGCACGCCGTCCACGCGGTATTTCAAGGCGAGGCCACTCGCCGTGCTCTCCAGATGGATATCGGAAGCGCCTGCCTTGAGTGCGTCGTACAGCGTCGAATTGACGAGTTTGACCGCGGGACTCGCCGCCTCGTTGACCGACTGGAACGACAACACCTGGGTGGTGCGGCCATCGGCCTGCGCCTCGCCGCCATCGGAGACGAGACTGTCGACGGCCCGCGTCGACTCTTCCATGCGCGTGTGATACGCCTGCAGATCGGACGGCAGTGCGAGCCGCAACTCGATCGTCGCGCCCGCCTGCGCGGTGAGCCAGGTTTGCAGGTCGAGATCGAATGGACTCGTCAGTACACCGACAAAAGTGGCATCTGCGCCGCGCAGCAAGGCACAACGACGCTGCATCGCCCGCGAGAGCGGCACGCGGTCGAAGGCCGGCTCGAGCGCCAGCATGTCGGTCGTTTCGATGACCCGCATCGCGACCTGCTGCGCCAGCGCCTGCATCAGCTGACGCGCATCCACGCCGGTCAGCGCCTCGAGTTCCGCCACGATGTGACGTTGCGTGGCGCTAGCGGCCGCGCGCGCACGCGACAGCAATTGCGCATCGAGCAGCGGCTCGATCGGCTCGCGCATCGTCATGACAGACCTTCCGCGAGATCGAAGATAGGCATATAGAGCAACACCACGATCGTGCCGACTACCAGCCCGATCGCAGACATTAAAAGTGGTTCGAACATCCGCGTGAAGCGGTCGATCCAGCGTGTGATCTCGCCGTCGTAGAACGCCGCCGACTGGCTCAGCATCCTGCCCATTTCCCCCGAGCGCTCGCCCACGCGCAACATGCGCAAGGAAATGGGCGTCGCGAGATCCCAGGCCTGAAAGGCGCTGGACAAGGTGCCGCCGGCCTGCACCGCGCCACGGGCTTGCGTCAGCGCGGTGCGCAAGCCTGGCGACACCGTTCCGCTGGCCGTTTCCATGGCGGCGACGATCGGGATGCCACCTTCGAGCAGCATGCCGAGCGTCATGTATAGCCGTGATAGTTGATAGATGCGCAAATGCGGTCCGACAAACGGCATGCGTCCCAGCAGCCCCAGCAATCCTGAGCGGGCGATCGCTGCGCGCCCAGCCATACCGGCTGCGACGGCGACGCCAAGCGCGGCGGCAAACAGCGGCAAACCATGGGCCGCCGCGAATTTTCCCCAATCGAGCAACGCCTGCGACATCCACGGCAGCGACCTGCCGGTGCCCTCGTAGATCGTCGCAAAGCGCGGCACCACGAAGGCGATCAGGAACGTCGCCACGCCACCGCCGACGACCAGCAGAATGCTCGGATAGATCGACGCGCTGACGAGCTTGTTGCGCACCGTGTCGATGCGCATCTGATAATCGACGTAGCGTTGCAGCGCGCGTGGCAGGTCGCTCGTCCCTTCGGCCGCTCGCACGATGCCGACGTAAAGCGGCGGAAATACATCCGGCTGCTCGGCCAGCAGGCTCGAGAAGCGCTTGCCTTCGCGCAGCCCCGCGAGCAGGCGTCCGAGGACGCCGCGCAGGCGCGCTCCACCCTCGCGCTCCAGTAACGCTTCCAGTCCTTCCACGATGGACAGGCCTGCCTGCAGGAGCGCCAGCAATTCCTGGCTGAACAGCACGAGCGAGACGCGGCCGCGTGCAACCGGCATCTGTCGCAGCGTGCGCAACGGCGCGAGTCGCGTCACATGCAGCCCACGTGTTTCGACTTGCGCGCGCGCGTGCGCTTCATCCTGCGCGTCGATCACGAGGGCGATAATCTGATTCTCCGGCGTGAGCGCTCTTACTTCGTATTGCATAGGACCGCGCTACCTCTTGCTGCCGTATCCGAGGCCCCGCATCGGGCGCACTCGCACTGTCTGTTGTCCATCATTCGCTGCTGATGTCCGCATCTTCTCCGGTGCCGCCTGGCCGGCCGTCACGGCCATAGGAGATCACCGCGTAATCGCCCTTCGTGCCAGGCACCTGATACACATAGGGATGTCCCCATGGATCGGGCGGCACGCCTTTCTTGAGGTACGGGCCGGTCCAGTTGTCCACATCGGCCGGCTTCACGACCAATGCGTTCAGGCCTTCCTCGGCGGTCGGAAAGCGGCCGGTGTCGAGGCGGAAGTTGTCGATTGCCTTGGTGAATACATCGATCTGCGCGCGGGTAACGGTCACCTGCGACTTGCCCAACTGCGCGAAATAGCGCGGTCCAACGATCGCTGCCAGCATGCCGATGATGACGAGCACCACCAACAGTTCGAGCAGCGTAAAGCCCCGGCTTTTTCTGGTCCGCACGCCATGTGCGTTTCGTCTGGCCATGCTCTGGCTACTCCGTTCACACCACATCGATATCTCTCTGGTAAAGGGCGCCCTCGCCGAGGGCGCCCGTACTTTTGCTACGGACTACTTCTGGCTGACCGGCTGCTTGACCGCATTCGCCTGCGGCTGTGCGCTGGCGGCGTTGTCGTACACCTGGAACTCATACAGCGAGTAGCCATACTGCGTGTTGCGTTGCGTACCGTACATCCGCACATAACGTGCGTTCACGGTCGGGAAGCTGATGTCCTCGGTGCCGCCCTGACCCGCGGTCTGCGTGTACACCGTGGTCCACTGCTGCAAGTCAGGCGACGTCTGGATCTGATACTGCGTGCCATACGCGTTCTGCCAGAACAGCACCACGCGATTGAACGCCTGCACCGAGCCAAGATCGAGCTGAATCCACGACGGATCGACGAAGGCCGACGACCAGCGCGTATTCATGTTGCCGTCCACGGCAGCCGACGGTGGGTAACCATCGTTTTCGTTGCCGCTCGACGTCGCCGTCGCGCCCAGCGCAAGGTTCACCGCAGCGTTGACCGAACCGAACGTCACGCTGACCGTGTGCGCCGCCAGCACATCGCTGAAGGTGTAGCTGTTGGCGAGACCCACATCCTGACCATCGATCTGCACCTCGGTGACCGCACCACCCGCAGCCGGCGTGAACGTGTAGGTCTGCGAACCGCCCTGATACACCTGCAGGCTGCCGACCGGCGAAATCGTGCCGCTGCCGCTCGCGCTTGCCGTGATCGGGAACTGCGGCGTATTCGCCGTGTTGTAGACCTCGAACTCATACAGCGAGTAACCGTACTGCGTGGCGCGCTGGACCCCTTGCATGCGGATATAGCGTGCCGTGGTGGGTGCGAACGTAATGTCTTCGTTGCCGCCCTGGCCTGCGTTCTGCGTATACACCGTGGTCCATTTCTGCTGGTCCGGCGAGGTCTGGATCTGATACTGCGAACCGTAGGCGTTTTCCCAGCGCAGCACGACGCGATTGAACGTCTGTGCCTGACCGAGGTCGACCGTGAGCCACGCGTTGTCGTTGAAGTCCGACGACCAGCGCGAACCGAGATTGCCGTCGACGGCATTGGCCGGGCCATCGCCCGCATCCTGCTCGCCGCTCGCGGTTGCGACCATGCCCAGTGCCAGGTTGGCGCTCGGCGTGGGCGTGCTGCCACCCGTACCGCCTGTACCGCCCGTGCCACCCGTACCGCCTGTACCACCGCCGTTGCCGCCGGTGCCCGTGCCACCACCATTGCCGTTGCCGCTACCCGCCGCGGATACGGTCAGCGTGACCGTCGCACTCGGCGTCGAGCCTCCACCGTTGCTGACGACGACGCTATAAGTCGCACCGTTGTCGTTCGCCACCGTGGTGGGCGGCGTGGTGTACGACGGCACACTGGTATAGGCAATCACCGCGTTGTTGCGCAGCCATTCATAGCTGAACGGCCCAGTCCCTGTTACGCCCACCGTGAACTGCGCGCTCTGACCTTCGGTTACGGATGCGTTCGCCGGTTGTGCCGTGATCGTGGGAACCGCTGCCGAGGGACCCGACACGCACAGCGACCAGCCCGGTGTGTTGTCGATGATGCCGGGCACGGACTGCCCCGACGAGAACACGAGGTAGTCATCCGTCGACTGGCTTGGCACGGGGGTCGTGGTCCACGTCCCCCACGGCGACGGAAACGCGCACTGCGCATAGTTCGCCCGGGCGATCGTCAATGCTTCCGCCTGGGTCGGCAGGCGCATGCCCACCGCCTGGCAATACTGCTGGGCGATGGTCTGCGTGAACTGCGCGCCTTGCTGCGGGAACGTCGTGTAGTTCTGCTGCCAGAGCAGCCCGCTCACGTTGTCCTGCACGGTAGGAACATACGGGCCAGACGGCAGACCCGCGATGGTCGAGGTCCACGTGCCCGGTTGTGCGCCGAGTACCGTGAAGCGCTCGGTTTGACTGCCGCATTGCGGTGCGTCGAACACCTGGAACTCATACAGTGAATAGCCGTATTGCGTGGCACGCTGCATACCGAGCATCCGGATGTAGCGAGCCGACGTGCTCGGGAAGTAATGCGTTTCCGTGCCGCCAAAGCCTTGCACCGGGCCGCCCAGCACACTGGTCCAGTCCTGGTTGTTGTTGGACACCTGAATGTCGTACTGCGAAGCGTAAGCGTTCTCCCACGCGAGCACGACCTTGTCGAAGGTCTGCACGGAGCCGAGATCGATCTCGATCCACGACGGGTCGATGCCCGGCGCCGACGACCAGCGGGTCGAGAGCGAGCCGTCGATCGCGTACTGCGGGACGAGGCCGCCATTCTGGCTGCTGCTCGCCGTAGCCGTGCCGACCAGCGCGAGATTGCTGGCGTCGGCACCGCTCACCGTGAGCGTCGCCAGCGCACTCTGGACACTGCCTGCACTGTTGTTGATCGTGACCTGGTAGTTACCGGCATCGCTTGCCTGCACCTCCGAAATGGCAATGCTCGCGCTGTTCGTGCCGAACGGCACGCCGTCTTTGGTCCACTGGTACGTCATCGGCTGCGAACCGGTGGCGACCACGTTGAAGGTCACGCCCTGCCCGAACGGCACGGACTGGCCGGCCGGTTGCGATGTGATGACCGGCGGCGTCGCCACGTTCACCGTCAGCGACGCGGTGTTCGAAGTAGCCGTGCCGGCGCTGTTGGTCGCGACGGCGCTATACGCGGTCCCGCTATCGGACGTCTGCATCGCAGGCGTGGTGTACGTCTGTTGCGTCGCGCCCGGGATCGGCGTGTTATTGGCCAGCCATTGATAGGTCAGCACGGGCGAGCCGTTTGCCGCCACGCTGAAGGTCGCGTTCTGCCCTGCCGTGATGCTCTGCGGCACAGGTTGCAAACTGAAGCTCGGTGCCTGCGGCTGAACCACCGTCACGGTCGCCGTTTTCGAGGGGACGCTGCCGCTCGCATTGCTGACCACGACGCTGAACGTTGCGCCCATGTCGCTCATCTGCACGGGTGCCGTCGTGTAGGCATAGCTGGTTGCGCCCGCAATCGGCGCGCCGTTTTTGTACCACTGGTACGAGATCGGCGAAGCACCGGCCGTCAGCACGCTGAATTGCCCGCTCTGTCCCACCGTCACCTGCTGATCCGCAGGTTGCGTGAGAAGCTGCAGTGCGGCCGGCGGCTGCGGACCGACCGTCAGGCCCGTGCCGTTAAGCAGCCCCGCATTCACCGCCGGAACGATGTTGAACGAGGTCGTGCCATTGCCGAGACCGGGCGAAGTCGCCGTCACCGTGACCGTGCCGGGCGTGAATTGCGCTTTGACCGCAACCTTCGTGATGCCGCCTTCGGCCGTGACGTTCGGGTCGCCCGGCGCATGGTACCCATTCGGCTGGTTAGGTGTCACCCAATGATCGGTACCGCCGCGGTAAGTACCCGGACCGCTGACGCTGAACGTCACGATCGCCATCGAATCCGGCACGCGCACACCATTGGCGTCAACCACGGTTGCGGTGATGATGGCCGCATCCGTGCCGTTCGCCGTGACCGCGAACGAATCGCCGTTCGGCTTGACCAGTTCCGGGTCGACCGTGAGCTGGATATGATCGGCGGCACCGGCTGTCACCAGTTGATCCGTTGCCGCGACCTGGCGGTTGTTATCAAGGCATTCGGCAACCAGCGTGCCAGGCGTGAACGTGACGTTGTCCCAGTGCACCTGGCCTGGCAGCAGCGTCGTGTTCTCGGTCAGGTCGGCGCTCGGGTCCGAGTTGGCCGGATTCGGCACCTGCTCGCCACCCACCTGCTGGCCATTGAGCACCAGACGAACCGAAGGACAGTTGCTGAACGCGTTGACCCGCACCGAGCCGGAGAGGTTCCAGGTGCTGGCGAGCTTGACGACCGGCTTGATCTGGAACGGCGTCCAGGCCGCTTCATAGATGTAGTAAAGCAGACGCGGAATGCGGTGCTCGTCCATCATGGACGCGCCATTGCCGCGCACGAGGGTTTGATCCTGACCGTCGAACTGCGTCACGACCTCGCCCGGCGTATCGGCCAGGTACCAGTGCGCGATCCCGAACGACTTGCCGGCGACGCTATGCACCCAGTCGTTGACGGGCGCTGCGGCAAAATCGAGTTCATGCGCGTAGCTCCAGCGAGCCACGCCCCAGCCCCAATACTCCGATCCCCATGCCGGCGAGTTCGGATAGGTCTGCTTGACGCCGACATCGCAACCGTCGCCGCTACAGCCCAGGATGTCGCCGTTGGCCGGATTCGGCGTGCGGTCGGACTGCGCGCGCGTATTGACCGGGTCCCACGTCTTCGAAATAGCCTTCAGGGTTTGCGCAAACGTCGTATCGGTCGCGCCGTTATCCGCCTCCCACGACAGCACCGAGGGGTGGTTGCGATCGTGGACGATCATGTCCTGATGCAACTCTTTCTTCAGTTCGACGTTATCGGGCGTCGTACAGTTCGTTGTGACGCTGCCAGAGCAGATCACGGCAAAGCCGTTCTCACCGTCGCCGCTCGGCTGGATCATCATGATGCCGTATGCGTCCGCAGCGTCGAGGAAATCACGCCCCTGACTCGAGTGCCCCGGCCGGTACAGGCTACCGCCGGCCTGCGCAAGCAGGTTCAGGTCTTTCCATTGAAGCTCCGGCGGCACGGCCGAGCCGAGTGCCGGGTAATCGTAACGGCCCGATGCACCCCACAGGAAATGCGGATGACCGTTGATGTACGGGAAATTCTGGTCCCATGTGATGGTGCGAATGCCCAGCGGCGTGGCTTTCGAATCCACCACCACGCCGTTCATGCTGACCGAGCTGATCACGTGATACAGATACGGGCCGCCGTACACGCTATTGTTCGGATACCAAAGCGTCGGGTTGGCCACCGTCATCACCTGGGTGAACAAGGTCGGATTCAGTTGCCCTGGACCGTTGGCCGGGACCGTGTTGCTGGTCTGCGCGGTCTGCACGACGTTGCCGCTGGCATCCACGATCTGTGTGGTCAAGGTGACCGGCTGATCGGTGGAATACTCGTTCACGACGTTGGTCTGAACCTGGATCGTCGCCGAAGACGGACTCGCCGACACCGTCGAGACGTACGTGCCCCACGTGTTCAGCACCGAATAGATATTCTCGGGAATGTGCACCCGGTCCACGATGTGCAGCCACACCGGGCGGAAAATGCCCGTGTCGTCCTGGCCGAAACGGAATGCGCCGGAGAAGCTCGGGGACTCGAAGAACGAGTCGCCGCGCGAGACCTTCACGGCCATCACATTGTCGCTGCCGTCGAATTTCACGTAGTTCGTGATATCGATGATGAACGGGATGAAACCCACCACGTGAGTCGCCTGGGCATCCAGCGCGACCTTGCTGTTACCCGGGATGAGCTGGCCGTTGATATAGACCTGCACGCCCGTGTGCGCCCCTTCGAACTCGACCAGAACCTTGCGGTTCTGGTACGACGGATCGAGCGTGAAGTGCTTGCGGTACCAGTTGGTGTTGCCAGTCAGGGATCCCTGACCGCCACCCGACTCCATATTGATGAAGGTGTCGTTGTCGGCGGGCGTTTGCGGCACACCGATCGATTGCCACCCCGAGTCGTCGAACGACGGCAGAGGGAAATTGTTCGGGTCGTCGACATCCTTGATGTACTGCCAGGGTGTCGCGCCCATATTGATCTTGACGTGGTTGGACGGCGGCAGACTGGTGCCCGCAAACGATTGCGTCGCGGCGAAAAATAATATCGCCCACAAGATTGCAAACAAACCCGCTTGCTGCCAGGTGGCATGCCTAACGCGATTGCGCATTTTGAAATCTCTGGTTGGTGTCTATGACGTGTGGCATCGCTTCGTCTGGAGGGACGATGGCGCGATCCTTTTTACCCGTGCTGCCTTGAGCCAGAAGGCCCCGGATATCCGCAATGGGACAGAGAGCCGGTGTGAGTCGACAGAGTCGTAGTCGTCATTCTTGTTTTCGGGGGATGGTCGGAGCACGGACTATTTCAGAAGCCCTACGCGGTCATTCTTTAGAAGTGAGGCGAGAAAACCCTCTAATTCTCGTTATCACCACAAAAACATCCGCCAAACCCTGATCTGAACGGGTTGTTTCCTCTCAAGATGCAATGATGTTTTTATTTGCCTACTGAGAAACAATAGATTTTGATAGCTGACCGCGGACCTGGGGAGGTTGCGCGATCAGGCAGGACAGGACAAGGCGAGTCGAGGGACGCTTGCAGGTGGAATGATCGTGCCCAGGTCTGGCACTGCGGCAGTGGCAGTGTTGATCTCCGCGAGGATCGACGAGGGCGCGGGAGGGGATTGCGAGCGGAAGTGAGCTTCGGGTTACAGATGCTCGAAGAGAGTGATCTTCTTGGCCTTGACCATGGCTCTGACCTTCGACATAAACGAAGCCTTCGGGTCTTTCTGGCACTCGGCGAAAACGGCTTCTCCCACGGGGTGAGCGGTATCGATCACGACGGTATCGGTTTCCCTGACGCCGAGCTTGTCGACACCGGCGACCCAATACACCAACGCCGGACGATAAGCCTCGTCGACAGCGGTGAAATCCGCACAGGTCATTTTGGCTGGCGTGACTTTTGTTTCTTGCGCACTAGCGGCGAGAGGAAGGGCCAGGCAGATTGCGACGGTCAGAATCTTTGCGGGCTTCATTACACACTCCATATATTGATCGGATTGGCTTTCTTCGTAGCGTTGCCGGATACACCAGATTGCCAGGTATCAACATTAAGGCCGCAGAATTAGCCACAAATTATTGATATTTCCTTAAATCATGACAACGTTTGAGCGTCTCAATCGTTATATGTCCAGGGCGATCTTGGAGACAGGCTGGCATGGCGCAAAGGCGATTGAGCGAAGCAGCAAAGAAGCGATTGAAGGCAGGTCGACTGCTGCTGGCGGGCAAGGGCTGCGCCGAGGTGGCGTTGGCTGTGGATGTGGCTCGGCAGACGGTGTACACATGAAAACGGCTGCTCGATGAAGGCGGCATCGATGCGCTGCGAGAGGTGCCCGAGCGAGGGCGCCCGGCCCAACTCGATGAGCAACAGTTGGCGGCTGTTCGTGCCGCCCTGCTGCAAGGCGCCACTGAACAAGGATTTGGCACTGAACTGTGGACTCTCAAGCGTGTGGGCGCGGTCATCGAACGGATGCACGGCGTCCGCTTTAGCCAGACGCAGGTCTGGCGCATCTTGGGTTCGCTGGGCTTCAGCCCGCAAAAGCCCGAGAAGCGGGCCATCGAGCGCAACGAGGACGCCGTGCGCAACTGGAAGCGCCGCACCTGGCCGGCCCTTAAAAAAAAGCCCGGCGAGAAGGCCGACTGATTGTCTTCGTGGACGAGTCCGGCATCAGCGAGCGCCCGACCCGAGTCCGCACCTGGGCGCCCAAGGGACAAACGCCCATCATCCAGTTTCACTTCAACTGGAATCACGTCTCGGTCATCGCTGGCCTCACACGCACCAATTGTTTGTTCCGGCTGCACGAGGGCAGCATCAAGAAGGAAGAGATCGTCGAATTCCTCAAAGCGCTCAAGGCCCACTTGAGGCAGCCGTTGCTGGTGATCTGGGACGGCCTGAAGGCGCATCGCAGTCGTTTGGTGCGCGAGTACCTGGACCGCCTGGATGGCCACATCCAGATCGCCTTCCTGCCACCGTACGCGCCGGACATGAACCCGGTCGAATACCTGTGGGCGTGGCTGAAGCGCCATGCGCTGGCCAACTACTGCCCCAACGATCTCGGCGAACTGCACCTCAGCGCCCGCAACAAGCTCAAGAGCGCTCAAAAGCGGCCTTCGATCATCGCCGCTTGCTGGATGCAGGCTACGCTGTGGTGATGTCATGAATTATGGAAGTCTCAATAATCGGCGATCTGTCGCACACCGAATGAAGTCGTTCAAAGAACGGCTCTTTTGAAAATTGTGTGGGTAATGCGGCTCACGAGGCATGCGGGTTGAAGCTGGAGAAATCGAGTTTGCCGGCGATGAGAAAGAGCACGG
>NZ_JBNDMK010000036.1:0-44095 GCF_050436545.1 Paraburkholderia sp. GAS41 | reverse complement strand
GCACCGCTCTGGATCGTGACCCGGTGGCCCTGCGATACGTATTTCTTGACCGTCTCGGGGGTGGCGGCAACGCGTGATTCGTGCGCTCGCGTCTCACTCGGAATTCCGATTAGCATAAAGAGAATGCCTTGATAAAGGGTGTCAGAGGATTAGGATGCAACTGCCTTCTCTTCCGAAAATGGCGAGACTCGCTGATAAGATGCGCTACGCTTTTGATTGATCATTAGACCTGTGTTCGGCGCAGTAGTCGGAAGCGATTTCGACTCGGAAGATTCTGGCGTTACACCCTGAACGTCTAACGAACGGACTTCTGATCGTCACGCCAAATAAGCCAATGCACAAGCTACTCCAAAACATACGCCTGGGTCACATCTTCGAAAACGAACTGCGTTACTTCGTTCTTAAAGAACGGCCAATTGTCAGCAGTCTCCTTGTGTCGTAGCGAGTCCCTGTTAGGTTGACGGCTACGGCTCGCATAAAAAATAACACGCTTGCTTCAGACGCTTCGTAGAAGGAAATTACATCTCTTCCAACTGCCATAACGGCCATCTCTCAATAGGGGAACCTCTATCTGATGCCGCACAAGCATTGTGCGACAGCATTTTGCTTGTTCCCTCATCACATTAGGACTGCCATCATGTCATGTCTACAATGACGACATGGCATAGCTAGCCTCCTCAGAGAAACTGTCCTCAGGTTCCCTTTCCACAGGTCTTCCAGTTTCGCACTTCGCGACGATGAGCATGCCGATGAACGGGTCAGCGAGGTCGACCAGATACAGCTCAGACGAACGCGGACGCACCGACTACCGTCGTAATCCGGCGCCATGCGTCGTCAACTGCCCCAAAGATACCGCTTACCGCTCAAAGTCTGAAAGTCCTTGTACCCAGGTCACAGGGGACGAGACTCGGTTCAAGGTCGACGGACGGGATCAGCATGCCGCGCACACTGGTGGTTCCATGCCTCAAAATTCAAATTATTTCTTGTGGCTATGCGCGTCGGGTTTACGTAATAGTTCGTAATCTTCTACCTTGGAATTCATTGTCTTCAACGTTAAGAATAACTGAGCCCGACCGTAATAAAGGGATGCAACAAAAAAGAATTGTTTAACGGGGTAAAAATTGAAACCAATACTGAAAATCACCTTTGTATCGGCTGCATGCGCCGCATTCGTTACAGGATGTGTGACCAACGATCAAGGCCAGCTAGTTGTAGATCCAAACCAGGTAAATGCAGTGGTCGCGGCACTCAGTCCACCGCCGCCTCCCCCACCGCCCGCGACTCTTATTGTCGAAGAAGCCTATCAGCCGATGCCCAACGATGTTTATATTTCGGCCGTTGCTGATCGCGACGTCGTTATCTTTGGCGGCGACACGTACATATGGGTGGTGGGTCCGGACGGACTTCGGCACAGACATTTCTATGCGCACGGTGATCATCGAGCAGATGTGTTACATCGAAGAGATGAACTGCACCACGTCATGATGAGCCATGGCGGGCATCTTCCCGACCACGCAATTGCGGCGCGCGGGCCTGGAATACCGGGACATCCGGTACTAGGCGCCGCACCTGCTCCTCACGTAGCGGCTCAGGCAAAGCCAGCCCCTGCGGCCAAGCCAGTGTCTAAGGACGTGAAGAAATCGTAGCCTGTAGCATCCGCGTGATTTTCCGGGAAGCGCAAAGCTTCCCGACATCATGCGCTGATGTCGCTCAACATATCCCCCAGAGGCATTGTCGGTTTTCGGGCCAGTCACGTAAGATGACATGACGAAGAAATCGAAATCGCCCTATAACCGCCACCGCTTTCCGACCGAAGTCATCAGTTGCGCTGTGCGCTGCCTTCCGCTTTCAGTTGAGCTTGCGCGACGTCGAGGAACTGCTATTTGAGCGAGGGGTGATCAAGACATACGAGTAGACATTACCATCGAAGCGTGTTTGGATTTATCCGATACCTGCCATCGGCTGCAGGGATGCGCATGTCACCTCGCATGTCGGCAGGCATTAAACAAACCTGAACGAACAGCGTCTCATGTGATCAACATGTTTCTCGTCGGATCAGAAAGTCAATTTTCCGAACAGCAGGCGCGCATGAGTTGCGAGCCCGTCTAATCTGCTAGTGGCGGCCCAACAAATCAATCACGTTACCGTTTAAACTTCAATAACTGTTTTACCAAACGCGTAACGCGACGCGTTGCCCTTTCATCAGTCA
The DNA here is from genome assembly GCF_050436545.1 of Paraburkholderia sp. GAS41. NCBI lineage: Bacteria > Pseudomonadati > Pseudomonadota > Betaproteobacteria > Burkholderiales > Burkholderiaceae > Paraburkholderia > Paraburkholderia sp. GAS41. The sequence goes on along the minus strand of NZ_JBNDMK010000036.1, from coordinate 41,886 downwards.
GCTCGAGTGATGGCGAGAAATGTTGTGAATTTAACGTCAAGCGCGTGGGCGCGAGCCACGCCCGGAGCTCATGAACGCATCCGGCCATGTTTGCCAATGGCGCAGGGTCCGCGATCGAGATGATGCCGACTGCCTTTCCTTGCAGGTATGGAGCAGGATCGCCCGCGAGATACTGCATATAGTCGATTGCATTCTTCAGTGCCCCACTCATCGCACCGTGATACGTCGGAGACGCCCAAATCATCACGTCCGCACTGCGGCAGCTTTCGATCAGTTTTCCAACGGCGTCTTGTGCGGCACACTCCAGCGAATCGACTGGCAGGTCCGGAACATATAGAGGGAGATCAAGTAATCGAAGATCAAGCATCTCCGTCGTTGCCCCCAGTCGAGCCGCAACAGCCAGGCCGGCTCGGCCAAGAAAGAGTTGGTCCGCAGACTGCCACCAAGCGCGAACTATTTTCACAGAACGATTCCAAAACGTTTGATGAGTGCGCGCTGTCTTTCTTCGATCGACGCGAGGTCCACGACGCTAGGCGACCCATCGTCGGTCTCGATCAGTTGGGTGCCGCCGTGTAGTACGCCGGGTTGATGAAGCGCGCGGACAGACCTCCTTCCTCGTAAAATGGGACCGGTCAGAGGTCTGGTGAAAAATGCACATTTCGTTGAAATCCGAGAGTTGAGGCGGTTCCGTCGAGAACTTGAATGATGGCTCCACCGGTCCGTTGAGCCACGTAACTTTCTGTATGCGTGGCGAATTCGGGTGTTGATTTGGATCAGCCATATGGGCACAGGTTTTTTGCAATGTTCGCCCGGTGGCCAACGGTCCGCTCTTAGCCGAATTCGTCAGAGCGCGCGCTGCGACAAGACCGAACTCACGTAATGACCGTTCTTGATCGCGTAGTCGGAAAGCGTATCAGGCCCCTTGAACCCCATTTTTCGGTGGAGGCGTACAGGCGCTTCGTTTGGCAGAGCGACTCCCACAACAGCGCAATGCAGATCCTCTCCCGAGATTTGCTCGAAGAAATGTCTATACAGCGCCGCCCCCACGCCGCGATCTACCGCTTCGGGGGCAACGTAAATGCTCGTTTCGACCGTTTTGCGGAAGGCAGGATGATTCCGATAGTGGTGTCTTCCAGCGAATACAGGCAGCCTACCTGCCTCGCTAGCCACAAACCGTCGGTAGGGCCTCGCGTCAGTGAATGAAGTCATCCACGTGCTTGCCGCTTCCTTCGACATCAACTCCTCGTCGAAGGTTGAGAAAGTCCACACGATAACGTCACGCATAAGGCAGCACCAACTGCCTCAATTAAATCGACGCTCTATCGCGACCGCGACAGAGTGTACCTGGTTAGCGACGATCGCGTCGAAGACGCTGTACGCTGCTCTTGGTGCATGACGTCAACGCCAGCGCAAAAACATATTCGTGACATGCCCAGCGCCTCGATCTCCTTCTTGAGCCGGGTTCGCTCGCGCGCCCGCTCTTGCATCCATCTTGTTCGTTAATGGATGTCAGCAGTCAGAACACTACCATCACAATTAGATCAGGATGCTATCGGATATTTTTCTAAAATCAGTAAAATCATTATTCAAGTGACGTAACAATGCTCATGCGTTAATCGTATGTTCCGGGACGTATGGCTGATTTTTCATCCAACCACTTAATCTACGGCTAGCTACTGTCGCGTAATTCCAACGAATTAACCTGCAACGCGGGCAACAAATCTATCCAAGAACAAAATCCGGACTATGCTTCGGGCGGCAGTTTGTTCTATCAAATTTTTTTGGACAATTGAGCCAATTACATAGTCCTCCTAGAAAATCAATCCGATGAAGAAAATTGTAAGTTGCAGTTCCGTAGCAGCCCTTCTCGCTGTTGCAGTGTCGCCGGCATTCGCACAAAGCTCGGTCACACTATATGGTCTCGTTGATACGGCAATCCGGTATCAGACGAACGCTGCCCCTAATGGAAAAGACCTGATCGGCATGACGGTCGGCCCGGAGACAAATAGCCGTTGGGGCTTGAAGGGTACCGAAGATCTGGGTGGTGGCCTTTCCGCAGTGTTCCACCTTGAAAGCCAGTTCGACGCGTTCAACGGGAAACTGAGTTCACCAAATGAGCTGTTCGGTCGACAGGCGTATGTTGGTCTGTCGAGCGACAAGGCCGGCTCGGTAACGTTCGGTCGCCAATACTCGCCGCTCTACGACACAATGGGTGATGTGTTTGACCCATTGACCGTGGGCGACTACTGGCAAGACAGCTGGATGTGGAATGGCATCGGCCCGTATCTGGAAGTGAACAACTCGGTCAAGTACAAGGCGACGTTCAATGGCCTGACTATTGATGCTATCTACGGCTTCGGCAACAATGCCGGCTCAGTCGGTCTGGGCAGCACATATGGCGTGGAGCTTACGTATGCAGTCGGCCCGGCATCGCTCGACACAGGCTTCCAGCAAACTTCCGTATCAACTGCGGAAGGCAGCCTGACCACCGGTGCAAAGATTAATATGGTACACGTGAGCGGCGCGTACCAGGTAACGCCTGCGATACGCTTGCTCGCCGGCTGGTTGCACGCGCAAGATCAGAGTGGCACGACCGACGCAAACATGCAGCAGGCTGGCGCACCGACACTTCCGGGCGCGAGCCCGAACCGCATCGACGATACGCTTTACGTCGGTGCTAACTGGCAGGCTACACGCCCCCTGCTGTTCACGTTCGCTGGCTACTATGGTCACGCCCGAAATGCTGAATTGCTCGACGGCGCGCTCGGATCTGGTATCAACTACTCCGCGACTGTTCTTGCCGAATACTCGTTCACGAAGCGCACGGAGGTTTACGCTACCGTGGACTTCGCACGTGGTAACGGAGCGTTTGCTGCCGACTATCCGGGCACAACCAACACGAACACTGGTGATGTCGACAAGATTGGCCGTACCAACAACGTTGGCGCAGCAATCGGACTCCGGACAATGTTCTGATTCCCCAATCCGACAAGTTCGACTCCGGACCTGTCTGGACTATCATCGTAGACCCAGGCGAACCGGTGGGCGAGACCCAATACACGCGGAGCAGAACTCTTCGGAAACCGGCGTTGACGCGACCGCTCAAGGTACTATTTACCCCGCCCGTTTGGGCGGGTTTTTTGGTGCTCTCCGGAAAGCGCAATCGCAGAAGCCGCGTGTCAGAGCGGATCGAAGCCGCTTTCCCGCCGCGTGCTCTCCAGAACCCCGGCTGTCAGGAACGCCGCAAAGTCCTTGGCAGCCGGTGCATTGTCGATGACCCCCAGTACATATTCCGTCGCAAGACGGAACGCTTCCGGCAATGGGCCAACAAACAATACCTCGGGGATTTGCAGAACTTCGCTACGCTGAGCGAAGGCAAGGACCCGTTTGCCTTCGACGCCAGCAAGAGCCGCGACCGCCTGTGCTCCACCCGGAAACTCGACAATGTCAGGACGCAGCTCACCTCGGAGATCAAGCGCCTCAAGCACGTATATGAGATGACGCCCTACCGTCGACTGTTGCGTATCGCCGGTGTAGACGGCATCCACTTCACTCAAGGTCCGTCGCAGCGCATCGACGGTGGAAACCTGGAACGCGCCCGCATCGCCACCACATGCGAAACAAGTCGTCGTCGAGCCGAGTGAGCCACCCGGTGCCACGCGTTGCGGAAACGCCTGCTGGAGGCGCTGAAAAAATGCGGAAGTCAGAATCGTCAGACCGCAATCCTCGTTCGTCCGCATAGCTTCGCTCACGCGGTCGAAGGTCGTCCCCACCGCGGCAAAATCCGAAGACAATTTGACTCTATGACTAGCGAAGAACTCATCGCACACCGACCCGATCAAACCGCGTGCCGCACCGGCACTTTTGATACCAAGCTCTCGCATCAATTCTCCAATTCATTGATTTTCCTGGGCGACGGCCAGCGCGGTTCTCTCTCTATGTCACTCCCCAAGGTTGATGGTGGCGAGCGCGGCCAGTGCGCATTTTTCATCATTGTCAGCAGTGTCTCCGCTGATTCCGACGGCACCAAGTACGCGTTCGACAGCGTCGAGAATGAGTACACCACCCGGAACCGGCACGACGTTGCCGTCAGTGAGTGCCGCAATTGCCGCGAAGAAGTGCGGCACCTGGCCGACCCGTTCAGACATTACGCGGGTCGACTGTCCAAGTCCCAGCGCGCCACGCGCCTTGGCGGTCGCGATTTCGGCTCGCATGTTGCCAGAATTTTCTTCGCGCTTTAACGCGGTCAGGTGGCCGCCACGATCCAGTACTGCGACTGTTATCGGGTGCAGATTCAGTTTGCGCGCCTCGGACAATGCAGCGTCAATAATCCGAGTAGCTTGCGCCAAAGTAATGTCTGTCATGTTAGTACTCTTGGTGATGCCGGTTGAACGGCTTAATAAGTTTGCCTGGCGAAGCAGACAGTATTTCGAACACCACGGACGGGTCCCGCGATCTCATATCCTTGCTCCAAAGCGCTCCGCGGATGTGAGTGTCCCCGGATTTGTTCGTACGTCTCGTAAAACGACAACGGGCCTCCTGGACGAAGTTGCCATCCTCACTGGAGATAATTGTCCAGGAAAGCAAGTGTGCGCATTTGCGCGAGGTCGTAGTTAGCCTGGCTGAACGGCGCACGAACATCGCAGCCGAAGCCATGCCTTGCGCCCGGATAGACGCAGATTTCGACCTCCGGCCGGACCTGCCGAAGAGTCTCTACATCCGTCATCGGTATGGATGCATCCTGGTCGCCAAAGTGCAGCAGTACGGGACAGTTTGGCTCTTCTTCACGCAGGGCTGCTATTCCACTGCCGTACCAGCCACACGCGGCCTGAAAGACCCGCGTCCGGGTCGCGCCAAGCCACGCGACATAGGCACCGAGGGAATAGCCGACGATGCCGCATCGGGATGTCCCAAGTGCGACGGCAGCCGCTTCGATATCCGCGACCGTTTCGGAATCCTTCATCCGGCTGCGGTATTCACGACCCCTGAGCCGTTCCTCCTCCGAATATCCCATCTCTATACCACGCTCGATACGGTCGAACATGGCGGGAGCTACGACCTTGTAGCCCTCCGCCGCGAAGCGATCCGCAACATCGCGGATGTGCGTATTGAGTCCGAAGATCTCCTGCACGATGACCAACCCGCAGGCAGCGTCCTCGGGACCCGCCATATAGCCCGACAATTCAAAACCGTCTTTCGCACACAACTGGACTCGGCTTCGCACGTTATCGCTCCATTTGACTTCAGCTATTGACGACTTGCGTACAGTTCGGGTGGTATCTGACAGAATCCACAACGCCAACCGACGTTATGCCTGCGGTGATCCAATGGAAACTGGTGATTGCGGTAGAGTGGTCATATCCATGCCCATTCCAGGCTGCGAATATCACCGAACTCCTGCTTCACTTTTGTCCACGTGACGCCTCCGTCATTAGAACGGAAAACCTGCCCGAGTTTGCTGCTGCAGAAGATCAGATCGGGATCCTCTGGATGAGGTGCAAACTTCCAGAGCGTGCTGTTGAGCTCGAACCGCATCGGAACCTTGCGCCACGTGTCACCGTGATTGTCGCTGCGGAACAGATTGCCCCAGGAGCCCGGCGGCCCGTTCCCATTCGTGACGAAAATCGTTTGCGGAGCATGAGGCAAAACAATCACAGAGCGTGTGTACTGATCAGATGTATCCAGAGGAATGTGAGACCACGTCTCGCCCTGGTTATCGGTCATATGCAGACCTTTGTCCGTCGCGGCAAAAACACGCTCCCTGACCGGCGACACGGCGAGGCCGTGAATGTCCCCGGATATCAGGCCGCACGTCGTCTGCTTCCACGTCTCGCCACGATCGCCGGAGCGCCAGATATAATCGATCTCAACGCTACCCCAGATCGTGTTCTCGTCCTTTGGATCAAACACAAACTTTGTAACGCGGGGATAGACCACTGCGGGGCAGCTCTGCGCCAGTCGTGCGGAAAGCCACGTCCAGGTCCTGCCACCGTCACTTGAGCGATAGAAAGCAGCGGGGTGTCGTGTCCCGGCGAGGATGAAGTCTGGGTCCGAGGGCGCTTGGGCGATCGCCCAAACGGGCGTCCTGCTGAACTCATTGAACAGCGGAACCCACTCCTCGTCTACAGTACGCCAACGCATAATTCCATTATCGGTACCTGCCAAAAGTTCGCCTGGCCGGGCAGGATGCGAGCTCAACGCCCAAGCGGGAGTCACCGGGTAATGAATACCCTTTGTCATTCTTCTCCAACTCACGCCTTCGTCAGCGCTTGCCCATGCCGTCATCGTTGCAGTACCGACTACGATTTGCATCCGTGCCTCCTGTGAGATCGTTTCGCCTCGTTCTGTAAGATCGAGTTATAGACGAAGGTCCGGGGAAGCCGGTAACCAGAATGCTTGCAGAGTTACCCTTTTGTTTGATCTAAACCAGCCTCAAGGCATTACCCAGGCACGATGAAGAGCGAGCCGCAGCTACGTTCAATCCGGTCACTGAACAATCCGTTGAGCCTTAAGCGTTGAAACGCCACGGTGGAAATCGTGTTGCTGGAATTGCAAAGACATAGCAGCCACTTCGTGTTGCTGTCCTCCCAGTTTCATTTTGCTGCCTCCCGCAACGGAGGTTGTCGAATCGTATGCGCTGCAAGATCTTGGATTTCGAGAGGCTGGTTCACGTACGTGGCGCCAGGTATTGGTCATTTGCCCGGAGTGCTCGCGCAGGCCTCTAAACACGTTGGACTATCGGATCAGGACGAATCGCCTGCATCGGGCAGTGCCTGGTCCAATGATTTTGCTCAAAACGCTCGCACAACTCACCTCAGCGCGGGGACATTCGGTTTTGTTCGTGGCAGGACTGGGAGGGCAAATCACTGGTGCCGTAAGCATGAGCCTGTTTGATACTCACGTGGGCAATGCGGCACGTCCGTATACGGCAAGTACGCTCGCCGCGCATCGCGATCGCGAGATTCCGCTCGTACTGCTTCGCGCAACACAGGCCGCACCAAACGGCGCGCGAAGTCGGACACCCATTAGCGACACCCTGCCTCCTGCGTCGGCAGACTCCTCTTCGCTATCGCCGACCATTGAGCGCCCGGGCGCTTTGGACGATGGAGACCGGTATCCCGCGTGTTCCGAACCATTAGCGGCGATGTTTCTCCTGTGCGGTCACGGCACGCCCCGGGGGACGAAGATGAAAAGTCCTTTGGCCGCCGGTAAACCGGGTTTCGCTGCTCTTTCAAAGAGAATCACGGGTGTGCCCGTTCCAAGAAACAATCGTATCGGCAATGCAGCACACTATCCGCCCACTCCGCCTCAAGGACAGGTAAGCACGTAATCGATGATGCTATGATTTGCAATTAACGCAACAGACCTTGTCCCGCGCGGGTTTCCATGAAGACTGCAGATACATCCGAAAAAGCAATGCCCGAGAAAGCGGCCGTTACGCACAGGCGCGTCATCAAATCAAATACGCGGGACGAGTCCCTCGTACAGCAACGACGCGATCATCTGATCAAGGCCGCAATTGCTGTCTTCATTGAGAAAGGTTTTCACGAGGCAACCGTCCGCGACATCGGCAAAGCGGCCAACATGACGCAGGGGACGATCTACAACTATGTGAAGTCGAAGGACGATATCCTTTATCTGGTTTGCGACAGAATCGTCACGGAATATCAACTGAAGGTCAAACGTGCTATCGATGAAGTCGATGATCCCGCAGCGCGTATCAAGGCAGCACTGCGCGCCACAACCGAGATCGTTCACAACCACGAGAACGAAATCCTGTTGATCTACCAAAACAGCCACCTGCTCGACAAGCGCTCACGCAAGGTCATCCTCGCGCGCGTCAAGGAGTTCATCCAGATGTTCGAGGACATCGTGACACAGGCGTCATCCCAAGCAAAGATCACCGTGCGCAACCCTCGCATCGCCGCCAATATTGTCACCTTTCTGCCCACCATGATTGCGCTGCGCCGCTGGTCACTCCGTGAGCGGGCAAAACCTGCAGAGGTGATCGAGGAACTCAGCAACTTTATGGCGCGCGGGCTCGGCTTCTGACACGAGCCAGCGACAGTCCGAAATTGCGTCCACTACTTCTCTCGCACTGAACATCGTCGATACCGCACTGCAATAGAAGCGAATCGAAACGGTGGCGGTAGTCTCAACAGGTTAAATCACCGTTTGGATATCAAGATACGCTGGCAACAAGGTCGGCACGCTTGATCTTGCCCGTCGGTGTCATCGGAAACTCGTTGACAACAACCAGCTGCTCCGGGAGTTTGTAATCGGCCACCTTGCCTCGCAGGAGCGCAACCACCTGCTCCAATGTTACTTCATGGCCGGGGCGCAACGCTGCAAAAAGGTAGGCTTTCTCGCCAACGCGCTCATCAGGAACACCTACGACGGCGAGTTGCAGGAACGCTGGATATTCATAGAGAATCTCCTCGACCTCGCGTGGGAAATACTTCTTGCCACCGCGGTTGATGATTTCCTTACGACGCCCCACGATTGCCACGTTGTGTGCATCATCGATGAACCTGCCAAGGTCACCTGTTAGAAACCAGTCGTCACCTGGGAAGCTCTTTCTGTTTTCGTCTGCATTATTCAGGTAGCCAAGGTGAATCGAAGGACCGCGAGCTGCAATTTCACCTTCCTCGAACAGATCTGCACGCGTTCCATCCGGCCTGAATATCTCGAGTTCCAGACCTTCCACGACCCGGCCGACGGTCCCGTTCACTGCCAGCGGATCGTCACCTATCCGCGTGTAGGTGTGAAAACCCGTTTCCAGCATGCCGTACAGTTCGACCAGCGCGGTTTCTGGAAGCCTTCGCTGGACCATCCGAATCGTCTCTACCGGAGCGGAAGCACCACCCGTAACAATCACGCGCAGCGAATCGAGTTTCCGGCTGTCTATCTCATCATGCCCGAGCATCGCCATAATTGATGCGGGTGCTGTCGGAATATAGGTTACCTTTTCACGCTCAATCAACCCGAGTGCCTCTCCCGACGAAAATCGCTCCATCAGGTACGCCCTCGCGCCCGTCATGATTGTCTGCAGAAGTGTCAGGTAACCCCAGTTCAGCCCAACGGGCAAATACGCCAGGAGGACATCCGACTCGCATACAGCCATGTCCTTGCTGAGGATCATTGCCGCATAGAGCGTCGTGTTGGTGCTATGAAGCACCGCCTTTGGATTTCCCGTTGTCCCAGAGGTGAATGCCATCCGAATGATCCTGTCGGGGGACACGTTCACCCATTGCGCGGACGCTAGTGACTCGTACCGTGCAAGATTGGCCATCGACAAGACGTCGGCGTCGGAAACATCGTCGACGCAGATAATTGTGAAATCCTGGCTGCGTGTTCTAACGTCCCGTGCCATTGGCAAGTATTCGAATCCGCGCATGTTTCTCGCGCAGACATAGGCGACGGACTGCGAGAACTTCATGATGTATTCGAGTTCCGAAGCGCGAAAATCCGGACTGATCTGATTGGCGATCGCCCCGATGAGTTCAAGCGCGAAAAAGGCAACCGGAAATTCTACCCGGTTCGGCAGCTGTAACGTCACGACGTCGCCCGAACGGATACCAACGCTTCTGAAGAACGTCGCACAACGGGTCACCTCATCCGCTAACTCTGCGTAGCTAAGGCGCCGATTGCTGTCAGCGAACACTTCCTTGCCGCCGTAACGCTTCGCGGCATCAAACAGGACATCGTGAAAGGACTGGTCAGCCCAATATCCAGACGCACGATATTGTCGAACGCGCTCCGCGCAGGGAAACTGTGTAGCCTCAATCATGATGCACCTCAACGAGTAGCCCGGAAAAGCCCGCCGTCGACCTGCGTCGTCGTGCCCGTAATGTACGAGCCCCGCGGTGAGACAAGTAACGCGACCAGATTCGCAATGTCCTGCGGGGTACCGATCCTGCCCAGTGGGACTTCCGCGCAGAGCTTGGCCTGTACGTCATCTGCCGGCTCATCACCAGCTGCGAACACCTTCTGCAGCCGCGGCGTGTTGATATATCCCGGACAGATTGTATTGATCTTGATCTGCTTGGCCGCCAGTTCAAGTGCCAATGTCTTTGCCAATCCGATTACCGCCGACCAGGTTGCAACCGACAGACCAAATTGCGGAATTGGCTGGATCGCGGAGATCGCGGTTATGTTCAGAATGCTGCCCCCTCCTCTCTGCTCCATGGACGGAACGACCTGACGGATCATGCGGATGACGCTAAGCAAATTCTGCTCGAGCGCCCTCTGCCACGCCGCATCGTCAAAAGAAAGAACGGGGCCCAATGGGGGTGCACCTGCATTGTTCACAAGGATATCGACGCCACCGCATTCGTCGAGGGTCTTACCAACGATTTCCTGGCAAGCGGACTCCGTTCGAAGATCTGCCGCTACTGGAATCACCCAGGCCCCGGTCTCCTCTGCGATCCGGCGAGCGCTCGCAAGGAGCGGCTCCTTGCGTCTTGCCGTGATGACCACGGTCGCCCCTTCCATTGCCAGCGTGTGTGCGATGCTATAGCCGATGCCCTGGCTGGCCCCTCCCACAATTGCGATCTTCTCCTTCAGGTGCAAGTCCATCAGTTGTCTCCTTCAGCGAGAAAATTGCTCGCATTGCGCCAGAAGACCTTCTCCAGTATTTCCTCGGAATATCCCTCCGCTTTCCAGTCACTGATGAGCCGCTCATACGTGTAAAGCGGAATGTCCGCACCAAACATCACACGGTCCTGCAGGCGCCTCGAAATGTCGTGCTTTAGTTCATGCGTGAAGTACTTGGGCGACCACCCGTGCAGTTCATACCAGATATTGCGTTTGTGCATGAGCACTGCAATCGTCTCGGCTTGCCATGGCCAGCCCGGCCTTGCTGCAACGATTTTCAGGTCGGGATAGGTGGCCGCGACAAAATCAAGATGCCTCGGATGGCAGTTATCAAGAATGATGCCACCACCGCCAGGCAGCCCCGCTCCCAGACCGGTAGTGCCGACAAAAATCAGGGCTGGAATTCCGGCCTCGATACACAGTCTGTAGTACGGGTCAAATGCCTCGTCGCTCGCCGGGGCCGTACCGGACGAAGAAACAGCAAAGCCAACGAAACCGGGAGCCTCGTCGATACAGCGTCTGAGTTCCTTCACACCGGCCGTTCCACTTTTGTGCGGATCGATGTGAATCCAGTGTCCGACAACAGACGATCCGATTTCGCACTGTGTCGCGAAGGCGTAGTCGTGCAATTCCTGCATCTCTTCGAGTGGCAGAAATTTTGCAAATCCAAAGTCAAGGATTGCGCGCGCATTGTTCTTCGTAAAGTACTCGGCCATTTCCCATTCGGACATGTAACGCGGTTCAGAATTCCACGTCTTGCGCTGCTGGGCCAACTCCTGTTCGGTTCTTAACGGAAATCCGCGCCTCGTAGGCCAGTGTGAATGTACGTCGATGATCTTCATTCTTTCTCCCGTATCCGAAGAATACCCACTCACAGCACCGCGGCCTTACGTGCGAACGCCCTGCTCCAGCTGACAAACCAATGTGACTGAGCGCTCAGTTTATGCCCGGAAATTGTAGAAGTCAATTTCACGGTCACCGCCTCAGCCACCCTGATTAGCACGTTAGTCGACGCTCCGGTCAACGTCGTGATCCTCTGAACGGCAGGGCTTCAAGACTCATGCGCCAACCATTCGTTGACGCAACGAGACTCGCCCGGCAGCGGGGCAGACAGGCGCGTGTTTTCCAGCTAGCGCCTCTTGGAACGCTTTCTCGTTCAGAACTTCTCCGAGCCAGACCCAGTGTCAGACCTCTGCAAAGCGCCAATCAGCCTGGTATCCTCTGAAGGTCGCTTCCATGGAACTCCCCATCGAACCACGACCGGGTCTGCCTGACGGCCGCCGGCCGTCTCGCTCGCGCCCGTGATTCCGGGTACGCCTGAATACCAGGCATCACACTAAAAGTTAATTTAAAAAAAGCAACGACAGTCGGGCAGTTACTGCCATTGTTGCGACTATAGAAGAGTTATTTCCGAATCGAGCAATAAAGTCAGGTGCACTCCGTTTCGAAAACAGGACTATCTTCCCAGCGTTCAATGCCTGGTTAGTAACGCACGCTCACACACACAGCGTCCGATCGTGTGCAACCTGGCCGTAATTCGCCAATGGTCCCAGTCGTTGACTCCAGCCTGCTCTTTTATTGAGTCAACCGAAGAAACCACGATCAATTCAATAGCATGAACCTGGTGGCAAGCCTTGGGCGCTGCCTGCTGTTGTTCATTACAAAAAAGAAGTACGGGGTAATCTTTCATGCAATTTCTCAAAAACCTGAGGGTCTTGACCCAACTGATGCTGGGTTTTTCTTCTGTGATCGTTCTACTGATCGCACTAGGTACGTTTAGCCTCCTTGAGGTGAACACTGAAAACAATCACGTCTCAGCGCTTCGCGACAGCTGGTTGCCTCTCGTGCGTAGTAGTCTGCAGATGCAGGGAGCCCTGCAAGACATTCGCCTGCTCGAATACCGTCGGGTCACTGCTGAGACACCCGTCGAAACTCAGGATGTCGACACAAAGATAGAAGGCAGTATTGCGAACTACGGTCGCTCGGCCACCGAGTACGAGACGCATGAGAAGCACATTTCGGAGCCGAGAGAGAAATTGGCGTTCGCGGACATTCAGGAGCTGATGCCAAAATACCTTCAGGCCGATCAGCAGATCCGTGCGCTGATGAGCGAGGGCAACAGCCAGCAAGCAATGGCGCTGTTGAAAAATCAGGCTGCCTCGCTACGGAACGCGGTTGAAACAGACATCAATACCGTCGTTGACGGCAGTGTGGAGGGATCGGTCCGAGAGGGTGCGGAAGCCGATCGGGCGTATTCGCATGCTGTTGCCCTAGTGGTTGCACTGATCGTCGTCGCCACGGCAATTGCATTGGCGTTGGCGCTGATCATTGCGAGCGGTTTGGCAAAGCAGCTCGGTGGTGAGCCACGCGACGCGGCGGCGCTGGCCAGCGACATCGCGGAAGGCAACCTGCGAGCGGTGGTGAGATTGAAGGCCGGTGATCGCAGCAGCCTGATGTTCTCGCTGGGTGTCATGAAAGACCAACTGACAACAATTGTGCGAGGCATAAAGGCGTCCAGCGAGTCGATCTCGGCCGCTGCCGGTCAAATCGCGCAAGGCAACACCGATCTATCCCAACGCACGGAAGAGCAGGCAGCGTCGCTGGAAGAAACTGCCGCTAGCATGGAAGAGCTGACCAGCACGGTCCGTCATAACGCGGATAACGCGCGGCAAGCAAGTACGCTATCCAGTACTGCATCGGAAATCGCGCGTCGCGGCGGCGAAGTGGTCGGCCGCGTGGTCGAGACAATGCGCGGGATAGCCGACGGTTCAACCAAAATGTCCGAGATCATCAGCGTGATCGAGGGTATCGCCTTTCAGACAAATATTTTGGCGCTCAATGCAGCGGTTGAGGCGGCCCGAGCTGGCGAACAGGGCCGTAGATTTGCGGTTGTCGCGGGCGAGGTCCGCACGCTCGCCCAACGCAGCGCCACCGCCGCCAAGGAAATCAAAGACCTGATCAGCGACTCGGTAAATCGGGTGAATGCTGGCTCGAAGCTCGTCGAGGAAGCCGGTAGCACCATCAATGAGATCGTCGCGTCTGTGAAGCGCGTGACCGATATTGCAGGCGAGATCTCGTCTGCGTCGGAAGAGCAAAAGCACCGGCGTCGAGCAGGTTAATACAGCCCTCAGCCAGTTGGATCAGGTCACCCAGCATAACGCGGCGCTGGTCGAAGAAGCATCCGCAGCGGCGCAGTCGATGGCACCGCAGGCCGGGGAGCTGAGTGGGGCGGTGGCCGTCTTTAGGATTACAGATGCCGGACTATCGGCACCCCACGTGGTGCTCCCCCAGATCGAACTGCTTCGCCCCGCCCCTCCAGTCGACACACTTCCACATACGACATCGAGAAAGGCGTCGCCAGTCATGACCCCCAACAGGGACAGGGTAATTGCGGACGCAACCGGTACTGCCGACTGGCAGACATTCTGAACGGAGGCAAAAATTGGATCATATTGAAGAAGCGCTGGGAAAGATAAATGGGCTCACGACCATCAATACCAAGGCTATGAGCATGCTTGGCGCCCGTGCGATGGTGCAGGGGAAGTTTCTGGACGCTACGCTTCCCCAACTAACGGCTTTGCAACGCATCGAGGTCACCCGTTCGTTCCGACAGCGCATTGAAGAGGCGCTGATGGACGATGTGCCGTTGCCCACCGAATATCATTCGACCATGCTCAAACTCACCAATACTATCATCGCCGCACTGGATCGGTAACCGTTACGCGCGAACAGCGGATGCCATATTGTATTTGGCGCAGCGCACGACCGGGCAGTTGCCGGTCGGCGCAGTTCGAGCTCTGCAGACAAGTCGGGGAAATCCAGGTTGCAGAAATAATCGATTGTGGCGCTTGAACTGCTTCAGGCAGGTGGCAAACTCTTCGCATATGCAAAGCCGGCAAACATCGGGGTCGACGGTTTCGGCGTGCATAGCCTGCACGCAACGGCCGCCACCAACGCGCTGGGACACGAAGCCGACATTGCGAAGGTGCAGGAATGGCTTGGGCACGCGACCATTGCGACTACCCGGTTATACGATCGCCGCAAGAGGCGACCTGAAGACTCGCCAACTTTCAAGTTATAAGCGTCAGGCGGCCACAGACCGCCTGTACATGGCCCGTCAATCGACCGTATTATCGATGCCTAACCACCGAACGAAGGACGCTGACCGTCTCTTGCCCAGGCGAGCGCCTTTGCATATACAGGGGCGGATCTGGAGGGCCGGCCTTCAGCGATTCGCCACCGCGGCATATCAACGGCGCACGACAACCACGCTTGACGCCCTACCGCTGCCGCCAGTTTTGCCGCAGTCTCGCCAACTGACAAGATCGCCCCTATGCATCGGCCGGACGCGGCCGGTCGCCATTGCGCTCAATCCAACCACCGCCCAGGTCCTTGTAGAGATCGACCAGATTCGTGAGACGGTTCAGACGTGCTGCGATTAGCGACTGCTGCGCCGAATACAGGTTGGTCTGCGCCGTCAGCACGGACAGGTAACTGTCTATGCCGTGGCGATATCGCATTTCCGACAGCGTGAGCGCACGCTGTTCGGCAAACGTGTTGCGCTCGAGTGCCTGGATCTGCTGATCGTACGTGCCGCGTGCCGCTAGATCGTCCGCCACTTCCCGAAAGGCCGTCTGGATCGCCTTTTCATACTGCGCGATCTGGATGTTCTTCTGGACGTTGGCGAGATCGAGATTAGCCTTGTTCTCGCCTCCAGCGAAGATCGGCAAGGTAATAGTCGGCGCAAACGACCACGCCGCGGAGCCTGGCATAAACAGGTTGCCCAACGACGGGCTCAGCGTACCGAAGTTGCCAGTCAGCGAGACCTTCGGAAAGAACGCCGCACGCGCCGCGCCGATGCTCGCGTTGGCTGCCAGCAGATTCTCTTCGGCCTCGACGATGTCCGGACGACGCGTCAGCAGATCGGACGGCAAACCGGCCGGGACGTCCGAGAGGAGGTCCTGGTCGCCGATCTGCTTGCCCTGCGGCAAATCTTCCGGCAACGGCTCGCCCACCAGGAGCACGAGGGCGTTTACCGCCTGGGCGCGCAGGCGCGCTTGTGTCTGCTGATTGGCCAGCGCCTGCTGGACCACCGTCTCAGCCTGACGCAGATCGAGTTCGGAACCCGTACCAGTCTCGAACTGCAGCTTCGTGATGCTGCAGGAAGCCTGCGCCGTGTTCAACGTATCCTGGGTGACTTTCAGCTGGTCGTCATCCGAGAGCAACGTCAGATACTGGTCCGCCACCGACGACACCAGCGCGATTTCCGCCGCCTTGCGGGCTTGGGCCGTGGACAGGTACTGGTCCAGGGCCTGGTCCTTCAGGCTGCGAATCCGCCCAAAGAAATCGAGCTCCCACGACGCGTTGAGCCCAACCGAATACTCGGTACTGAGCTCCTCACCCGGCAGCGCGAGGTCCGCCGGCGTACGCGCACGGTTTTCCAAACCCGCTGCATTGATGGTCGGGAACAGGGCCGCCCGCGCCACACGATACTGCGCCTGGGCCTGCTGGATATTCAGCACCGACACGCGCAGATCCCGGTTGTTTTTCAGCGCAAGTTCAATCAGTCGCTGCAGACGCGCGTCGGCGAAGAAATCGCGCCAGCCGATGTCGACCGGGGCCAGGCCGTTGGCACTGCGCACGCCCCTGTTCGTCGGACCCGGTTGAGTCGCATAGACTCCGCTCGCCGGGAAGGCGCCGGAAACGGGCGCTGCGGGCCGGTCGTACTTCGGCTCCATCGTGCAAGCCGCAGCGAGGCAGGCGAGCGCCACTGCAATCAAAGCATGTTTTTGCATCACAATGTCCTTCTTTAGCCGAACCGCTGCCGCTCTGTGGGTCATGAGGTTTCATGTTCCTTATAGTGTTCGAGCGCTTCATCCGGGTCTTCCTTCTCTCCGCCGAACCTCGCACGGACCACGACGAAGAACATCGGGATCATGAAAACCGCGAGGAAAGTGGCAGTCAACATCCCGCCAATCACGCCAGTACCAATGGCGTGCTGGCTCGCCGAGCCAGCGCCATCACTGATAGCGAGCGGCATCACACCGAGAATGAACGCAAGCGAGGTCATCAGAATGGGACGCAGCCGCAGACGCGCAGCTTCCAGCGCAGCCTCGACGGGCCCCATGCCGTGCCCCTGTTGCAGCTCGCGAGCGAATTCCACGATCAGGATCGCGTTCTTCGCAGACAGTCCCACCGTGGTCAACAGACCCACCTGGAAATACACGTCATTCTCGAGGCCACGCAGTGTCGTGGCGAGCAGTGCGCCCAGTACACCAAGCGGCACCACCATCACCACCGAGAACGGGATCGACCAGCTTTCATACAACGCCGCAAGACAGAGGAACACGAGAAGTATCGAGATGCCATAAAGAATCGGCGCCTGCGAACCGGACTGGCGCTCCTGCAACGACAACCCCGTCCATTCGTAGCCGATACCGGCCGGCAGCTTGGCTGCGAGCACTTCCATCGTCGTCATCGCCTGGCCGGTACTCTTGCCCGGCGCTGCCGCACCCTGGATTTCGACTGCGGAGATGCCGTTGTAACGCTCGAGCTTCGGCGAGCCGTAGCTCCATTTGCCGGTCGCGAAGGAGCCGAATGGCACCATCCCTCCCGAATTGTTGCGTACATACCAGGCATCGAGATCCGTCGGGTTCATGCGAAACACGGAATCCGCCTGCATGAATACCCGCTTGATTCGACTGTCGGTATCAAGATAGTTGTTCACATAGGTCGATGCCCACGCTATCGAGAAAGTCTGGTCTATTGCTGCAGCGGAGACGCCGAGTGCCTGAGCCTTCTCCCGATCGATGTCCACCGTGAACTGCGGCGTATCGTTCAAGCCGTTGGCGCGCACCTGAGCAAGCGAAGGATCCCTTGTTGCAATTCCCAGCAACTGGTCGCGGGCTGCCATCAAAGCCGCGTGGCCCACACCGGATCGATCTTCCAGTTCCAGGTCGAAGCCCGATGCCGTGCCAAGTTCCGGGATCGACGGCGGATTCACCGCGATAATCTTCGCACTGCCGTAGCCCGCAAAATGTTTCTGCAAACGTTGAATCACCGCCTTGGCCGATTGGCTCCCACGGCGCCGTTGTGAATAGTCTTTTAGACGAACGTAGGCGATACCCAGATTCTGTCCGCGGCCTGCAAAGCTGTACCCATTCAAGGTGAACACCTGGTCGACATTCTCCTTCTCGTCCGTGAGCAGATAGTTCGACACATCTGCCAGAGGCTTGGCGGTAAACTCCTGCGTCGATCCTGACGGCGTTTGTACCAGCACAAATAGCTTGGCCTCGTCCTCGTCCGGGAGAAACGACTTCGGCAGTTTCACGAACATCAGGCCGACCGCCGCGATCACCGCGAGATAGACGATGAGATAGCGGCCTGAACGTTTGATCACGTGATGAACACCCGCGTGGTACTTGTCGCGACCCCGGTTGAACGTACGGTTGAACCAGCCGAAGAAGCCCGTCTTCTCTTCGTGGTGCCCCTTCGGAATCGGCTTGAGAATCGTCGTGCACAGCGCGGGCGTCAGAATCAACGCAACCAGCACCGACAGCACCATCGCCGCTACGATCGTCAGCGAGAACTGCCTGTAAATCGAACCGACCGCTCCGCCCGAAAACGCCACGGGTACGAACACCGCCGACAGCACGAGCGCCACGCCCACCAGAGCACCGGTAATCTGGCCCATCGCCTTGCGGGTTGCATCACGTGGAGACAGCCCTTCTTCGACCATCACCCGCTCGACGTTCTCCACCACCACGATCGCATCGTCCACCAGCAGACCGATGGCGAGCACAAGTCCGAACATCGATAGTACGTTGATCGAGAACCCCACCGCGCTCATGACCGCAAACGTACCGAGCAGCACCACCGGCACCGCGATTGTCGGGATCAACGTCGCACGCAGGTTCTGCAGGAACAGGTACATGACCAGGAACACGAGCACGATACCTTCGAGCAATGTCTTGATCACGTCCTCGATAGAAAGGCGTACGAACGGCGTCGTGTCATACGGGTATTTCACCACGAGACCAGACGGGAAATACTTCGATAGCTGGGCTACCTCTGCCTGTATCGCCTTCGCTGTCTGGAGGGCATTCGCGCCGGGCGCCAGTTGAATGCCGAAGCCGGCACATGGCGCGCCATTCTCATTGGTATCGAAGTTGTAGTTTTCACCGCCCAGGTCCACGCGCGCCACATCCTTGATCCGGACCTGCGAGCCATCCGGATTCACCTTGAGCATGATGGCGCCAAACTGTTCGGGCGTGGTCAACAGCGTCGCTTCCGTGATCGTGGCCTGCAACATCTGCCCCGGCGCGGCCGGCGTGCCGCCGAGCGAGCCTCCTGCGACCTGCACGTTCTGCGCCAAAATCGCGTTTCTCACGTCGACGGGCGTCAAGCCGTAGCTGTTCAGCTTGCCCGCGTCGAGCCAGATCCGCATCGAATACTGCGTACCCAGCAGCAGCACCTGTCCCACGCCGTTAATCCGGCTGAGTGGATCCTGAACGCGCGACGCGACATAGTTTGTCAGGTCGTATTTGTTCATGCTGCCATCCTGCGAAATGAAGGCAAGCCACATCAACCAGTTATTGCTCGACTTTGTAACGTTGATACCAAGTTGCTGCACCGCTTGCGGCAGAAGCGGTGTGGCCAGCGTCAGCTTGTTCTGCACCTGCACCTGTGCGATGTCGGGATTCGTGCCGGCGGCAAACGTGAGCGTGATGGTAGCGGCACCTGAGTCATCGGAGGTTGACGACAGATACAGCAAGTGGTCGAGACCGCTCATCTGCTGCTCGATCACCTGCGTCACGGTGTTTTCCACCGTCTTCGCGGATGCACCCGGATAGCTTGCACTGATCTGCACGGACGGCGGCGCAAGGGCATCCGGATATCGCGCCACCGGCAGGTTGAATATAGACGCCGTTCCGGCAAGCATCAGAATAATGGCGATCACCCATGCAAAAATCGGGCGGTCGATAAAGAACTTTGCCATGAAACAGGATCCTTGTTATTGCGCAGCCAATGCAGCGGAGGCAGCTTGCGCTTCCTGTACACCATTGGCAGCCGACCCACCTTGGGCGGACGTGGCGGGGGCGGGAGTGCCGGGAAGCTGTGCTGTGATAACCTTGACCTGCTGCCCCGGGCGTGCATCGCCGATACCCCGGACAATCACACGGTCGCCCGGTTTCAGACCGCTTTCGACCACCCAGTTCGCACCTGAGGTAGTCGATGTGACGAGTTGACGCTGTTCCACCTTGTCGTACGCACCGACGACAAGCGCGACAGCATCGCCCTTGGCGTTGTGCGTGACGCCGATCTGCGGCACGAGCATCGCATTCACGTTCACGCCCTCTTCGATGCGCGCGTGCACGAACATCCCCGGCAGCAGCACGCGGTTCGGGTTCGGGAAAATCGCGCGGACCGTCACCGAACCAGTGGTCTGATCGACTGTCACGTCAGAGAACTGCAGTTGCCCGAGCTCCGGATACGAACGACCGTCTTCAAGGACCAGTGAGATTTTCGCGGCATCGGATCCGCTCGTCTTCAGGCGCCCTTCCTGAAAGTCGCGGCGCAAATTCAAGCCGTCAAGGCTCGATTGCGTGAGATCGACATAGATCGGATCGATCTGCTGGATCGTGTCCATTAGCGTCGCCTGGCTCGCCTGCACATACGCGCCCGGCGTGACTTGCGAAACACCGGTACGGCCGGTGATCGGTGCAACGACGTCGGTATAGCCGAGATTGATCTGCGCCGTGTCGACCTGCGCGCGGCCGGCGGCGACATCGGCCTCTGCCTGGCCTTGTGCGGCCACGGCGTTGTCGTAGTCCTGCTTACTGACGGCATTTGCGGCCACCAGCACCTTGTAGCGGCTGGCCTGCGCTGAGATCGACACGAGGTTGGCCTGAGCCTTCGCAAGCGCAGCCTTCGCGCTGTTAAGCGCCGCGATATAGGGCGCGGGATCGATCTTGTACAGGCGCTGGCCGGCCTTCACTTCGCTGCCTTCAACAAAGTCACGCGACAGCACAATGCCGTCGACCCGTGCGCGGACTTGCGCGACCAGGAAAGCATTGGTGCGCCCCGGCAGTTCAGTGACGACCGGAACAGCGGATTGCTGGATGGTGATGACGCCGACTTCCGGCACGACCTGCGCAGGTGCTGATTGTCTTTGTCCACATGCAGCAAGAAACACGGCGATCGACGCGACACTGATTAAGCGGTATGGAACCCATTCGACGCGCATGGAGTGACCTCTGACAATGACTGAGAATAAAAATGGATGCACGGATCCCTACCCGGAGATCTCGACGTACACCTGCGCCTCTAGAGCCATCTGGTGCGAACGTAAATATCCGTCTGGATGTCGCGAAAACGTTCTAGATGAATCCATGCAAAAAACGATCATCAAGAACGATTGCGAATTTATCGATTAATCCGCCCGACCCGGTTACCTGATCGATCTGGACCGCGATCTTTTCCGACGAAGATCGCATGTTTCCAGTCAAAGAAATCGAGCGTTAGATATACGACGTACTGACAATGGAATTTTGTCTAACGAAGGAGATATGATTCGGATTGCCTGGTTAACAAACAATCGGGATTGCCGTGCGGCCGATGATCTGAACTTGCCTGCGTCTTCTATCTACCCCTTGGCGCTGGACTCTCGGCCAGCAAATCGTGCAGAGCAATTGTAGGTGTGTGTTCGATTTAAGTCTTATCGAAGCGTCTCTTCGCGTATCTGGGAATCCAGTTCCGTGCTTGAGTCTTGCTCTGAGCATCGAGCAGCGTCGGCACAGCGGACACGTTTCTGTCGCACCATCACGCCCGCTAATCCAGGCCACACGGGGGCATCGCGCCGGCCAGTTTCGGGGACGCATATATCGCACAGTGCGCGTATTGTTCGGCGGACTGATAGAGATGCTATCGCGTAGGGCTGTTTTCGCGGATCGCGGATACGGGTGGATATTCCCTTCTTGGGATTGCCGCAGCGGTCACTGCCGGCGCAGCAACCGCGACAGCAACATCACCGGCGCAGAAGCACTTCGAGGAAACCGCATACTCAGGTCGAACACTTTTGACATCCGCCCTGTGCGTCCGAAATCAAAACGCTATGGGTGACGGTATGACACGTCTAGTGGGAGTTCGACACTAATGGATGCCCTGAATCCGACGAACCGTACGCATCGCGGCCGACGTCTGACGCACGGTTTTTCTCGACCACCCTGGCTTCAGCCGCCTGCATGTCAGCCGGATAGGTGTTGTGACCCTGCGTTGGACGCCAACCAGTCTGTTCTAGCTCAACCAATTCCGCGCGAACCTGCGCACGGGTGGCCGGGTCATTTGATTGAGCGAACGAAGCGACTGAAGTAACGAATGCACCAGCAATGACAAAGGCTTTCATGAGGGAATTCACGATCACTTGACTCCATATTTCCTGACCTGCCACGAACCGGTCTGTCCATAAATTGGCGTTCGCAGTTTAGATTTACGAAAGTTTTAGATAAACGCCACGATACGGAAAAGACTATTACGGAATTTCGCGCTAACCCCCGTAGACTGATTCTTGAATCCCAACCTTTTTAGATCACGTTATCGATGGTGGATTTCTCGCTCTCAGGGATCGAAGCGATAAAGCATTTTTGGGGCATCACATATTTGGCGCCAAGCTGATGCTCACGCTTCCGCGCCATAGCAAACTTGCCCTTACGCCACCAGCTACGCTTGCCGAACTCAAAGACGAACCTTGTTTCTGGTTCGCCTGCGAAAACGCATCATCCGACTACGATTTTTGGATTGGTCGGTACCGGCGAGCGCAGTTCGTGCCGCGCCAGGTAGAAATGGTGGCTGATACGTCTACCATTTTGGGGTTCGTCGCCGCGGGCATGGGATGTTCGATTGTGCCGGATGTATCCGGGTACAGCAGTCCGGTCGATGTTCGACCCATCAGTTACCCAGATCTGTCCAGCACGTATGGAGTCGAATCCGTATGGAGCGCGGACGCTATAAATCTCGCATTCGATCAGTACATCCAACATTCTAGGCCTTGACATCGCGTCGAGCATCTGCGTGACCGGTTTCCCTCGCTGGGCGGCAGTGCACTCTCCCTCGCGAGTTATGGCGCACAGAAACGTCCGTGCACCAGAGCCAATCGTCATGCCTAGTTTCGTGTCCGCGCCCTTTTCGTTGCCGTGCGGCTTATTCATCATATGAACATTGGGCTGTGGGACCAGACGTGCCGGAACGACCAGCCGAATCTCCGGGAGTCTGGTGTCGAGATTGAGCCTTTCCCGGAGGCGTTGTGCATGACCTCGCAATTTCTCCTGCGCTCCCTTGTATCAGAGTCTCACCCTGTTCAGAGAGCAGGCGAGCACGCCAGGTACATGACGACTACCCAACGCTTCCTGAGCGTGCTAGCCTTAAAGAAAAAGGTCTTCCAGCGTCTAGTGCTGGACAGCCACTTTGGGCGGAGACGGGAACATGAAACAGCAACTTTCTACCGATATGAAGTTCTCGGGCAGCAGGGCTACGCCATCGTCTATTGGCGAAGCGCGTGTCGAAGGCGATCTCAGCAGCATCGTGCCCAGAGTCGTCTCCGCGCACCCCAGTTCAACGCGAGTGTCGGCAGCTTCAGGGACACAGGGAGCGTTGCTCGCAACAGGTCATTTTGGACGGGTGATGGGCTGTTGGACGCATCGCAACATTGGATTGCATGCCCATGACGAGATCCAGATTACGTTCAATCTTGGTGCCGGACCGCTGAATTATAGGATCGATGACACGCTTGTAGTGGTGAATCCCGGTCAAGGTGCGACCATTCCCTCTTGGGTGAAGCATTCCCGCGATGTCGACCCCACCGTACCAACATATCTGATTGTGATAGCGATTTCGCCTGCATGGCTTCGTGCACATGATAAAGCCGGCTATAACTTCAGCGGAGGCGTGGAAGTCTTTGCTGTGCCTCGCTCCCTCGCAGAGATCCTGGCACGTTTGCGATTGTCGTTGACATATCCTGGGTTGGACGCGCCAGAGCAGTTGACGGCGCTCGTCGACGCGCTTATCGATGGCGTGGGCTCAATGGGCACATCCGCCCCGGTTCTCAACCCAGGGCGTCTGAAAGGCTATTGGGACAAGCGGATTCTGGACGCGGCCCACAATATCCAGCAATGTAATGGGCGAACAGATGTCGATCATCTGGCAAAAGAATACGGACTTTCCAGAAGCCACTTTTCCAGCCGGTTCTGTGCTCACTTTGGCTTTTCGCCACAGCTGCTGATTAACGCCGTCCGGATGAAGGCTGCGCTTCATCTTTTGCTGGAGAGCGACGATTCCATTGCGACGATCAGCGATATTTTGGACTTTAGTATGCCTGGCCATTTCACCCGATTCTTTACCAGGCACACTGGTGAAACACCGATGTCCTACCGGACGAGAAACCTCACCCTCGAGTCGCTGTGAAATTTGAATTCAGGAAGCCCGTGCAGTCTGAAAAAACGCACAGTGTGTTGCCGGAATAGGCGGCACATTCTTCATGCGCAGTAGCTCCATGGACTGCATGGGTACAAGAATGGCACAACCTCAACTTATCTTTCGCTAGACTGCGTGCGAATTTTCAGGGGACGACGCGGCTGGTATTGGAGCCGGCTCCTAGGCCTGAGCAGGTTGCGTGGGTGGCGTGGCTGTTGCCTGTTGGCGGACAGGCAAGCGGTTCACCACTAACAGAATCGCACCGAGTACCAGCAGCCCGACCATCACATACAGACCGGCTTGCATGCTGCCGGTTGCGGTCTTGGTCCAGCCGATGATCGTTGGACTCATAAAGCCGCCTAGCAAACCGATCGTATTGATCAACGCAATTCCTCCTGCAGCTGCGTCGCCTTTCAGATAATCGGAGGGTATCGCCCAGAAGACCGTATAGGCGATCGACATCATGGCGGTGGCGACGGTCATGAAAATCAGCGAGATCGCGAGTTGTCCGCTCGCCCGCGTCGCAGCGGCCAGGGCAAGCGCACCAATCAGCGCCGACACCGCGCTATGCCAGCGCCGCTCGCGCCGCCGATCTGAGCTGAGGCTACCAAGGTACATGGCGATTACCGCGGCAATGTAAGGAATCGACGAGTAAAACCCGATCTGCAGCGTGTCTTTCACGCCATTGGCCTTGAGGATCGTCGGTAGCCAGAAATTGACGGTGTAAATGCCGCAGATTACGCAGAAATATGCCATCGCCATCAGATACACCCGGGGATCGCGCACCACCTGCCTGAACGAGTGATGAACCACGGTGGGAGCAGTGAGACCCATTTCGAGCGTTCGCTTTTCTTGCGCCGACAACCACGTTGCTGAGGCCGGGCGGTCGGCGAGGAAAAACCATGCGACGACACCCAGGATGATGCAGGGCAAACCTTCCACCAGAAACATCCATTGCCAGCCAGCAAGACCGAAGGCCCCCGCAAAATAAGTCATAGTCCACGCTGAAAGCGGGCCGCCCACCACGCCCGCGAGCGGCTGACCTATCATGACGATGGCAATGGCGCGCGCCATGCGCACCTCACCATACCAATAGGTGAGGTAAAAGAGCATCCCAGGTGCGAAGCCGGCCTCGAACACGCCAAGCAGAAAACGCAGCCCGTAGAACATTTGCACGTTGTGCACAAACAGCATCGATGCAGATGTTAGCCCCCAAAGCACCAGGATACGGCTAATTGTTTTGCGAGCGCCCAATGTGGGCAGCAAGAGATTACTGGGGACTTCGAACAACACGTATCCCAGGAAAAAAATTCCCGCACCGACGCCGTAAACGGCGTCAGAAAAGCCGAGGTCGCTTTGCATCTGCAACTTTGCGAAGCCGATGTTGAGGCGGTCGAGGCAAGCGAACAGATAGCAGGTGACCAGAAATGGCAGGAGACGCCAGTTCAACCTGTTGTAGAGCGCCGTGGTCTGATCAGCGCTTGAATTCGAAGAGATAGCGGACATTCACGTTCTCCAGAAGAAGCTCCGCAGGCGGGCAGTGAATGACAGTTCGGGATTCAGCCAGCCATATCAACGTTACCGTATGCACCGCCAGCTCAGGCGGCGTTGGGGTTCAGGCAAACACCGGACTACTGTTTCATGAATTCTGCAACACGACAGCGAGGTGACCGTTCGCCGCAACCGGTATAAGGCGATGCGTTGCCACGCGGTGGCTCAGGGCGATATGGCCGTGGTCCACCACGTGAATCTTCCGACTGCGCGGGTTCACCTCATAAGCACACCGGTTAGTTACACTGTGTGCCAGTTCTTAGCCACGGTCGTCAGCGAGCGCGATCGTGCGAGCTCGACATACGCCGCTTTTCACGGAGAGTGGAATCGAACTTTATTATCCGGATAGCTTATTTGCTTAAGCCAGTACGGATGTTCATCTCCAGCTCAATCTGCTGCTCGAGCAGTCGCCGTCCGCGCAGGCCAGGCGCATCGGACCTCGCATGGATTTCTGGGCCAATCCCGCCAAGACTTACCATGGCCTCGCAGTACTTCACTCCCACCACGTCCTCATCAAGCGCAGCGGCGATATCTGCTTTCAGTGAGTCGGTAAGTTGTTGATTGCCGAGTCCGAAATTTCGACTGAACGCCCAGAAGTAGTGGGTCGTATTCTCTGTCTCGGGCGTAATCGCATGATTTACCCTAAGCGCGCCGTATGGTTTTCCGGGCTCCGCGCCACCATTTGCCGCACTATGGAAACTGGAGCCCGTGGAGTGCAACCCCGGCGGGAAGAAGTACTGGATCATGGTACGGTCGACCAGTCCGGTCATATTCAGCGTCTTTGCTAGCGGAAGGTGTTCGACCTGATCACTCTTGATAAAGCGGGAGACGATAAACTGACGCTCATCCTGCTTCATCTCCGCTTCGGTTTGGGCGATTCCGGGACCGCCAATTGTGCTGCCGTGCAGGTAGCTCAGATGCGACAGGTCGAGCAAATTGTCATGCAGAAAGATGTATCGCGACTCGACCCGTTCGTGGCCGCCGACCGTTGGTTGCCAACCTTCATCCGACACACGAAGGGGCCCGTGATCGGGAATCAGACTCTCGTCCGCAACCGATGGGTCACCCATCCAGATCCATAGCCACTCCCAGCGCTGCACCAGAGCATATCGGGTGACGCCATAGCTCGCTGGGATGTCCGTTTGAGAAGGAATGCGAACGCACTTTCCACTGCAATCGAATGTGAATCCGTGGTAACCGCATTCAATCTGATCGTTGATGAGCTTTCCCTTGGAGAGGGGAAACCTTCTGTGTGGGCACCGATCGGCCAGTGCTACGGGATTTCCCTCTCGGGTACGGTAGAGAACTACCGGGATGCCCAATATCGTGCGGGCCAGCAACTCCGGGCCAACCTGGTCAGACCAGGCCGCAACGTACCATTGATTCCTCGGGAAATTCATGTCTTTCTTGAGGGGATACATTTGCTCATCTCCGATATATGTAGTTGTAAATCCGCTTGCACCTTCGGTGCCCTATCGATGATTTCGCGATCGGCTACGCAGAACACCTCTGCATCATAGATACCGGTTTCCGCTGCACTATGGCCGACCGCTACAACACGGTTGAAGGTCCTCCGGTATTCGGATTCACCTTCGATCTGCTTTCATTCAGCGTAGTTATAGACGAAGGTTCGTGGATGCCGGTAACCGGAATGTTTGCAGAGTTACCCTTTTGTTTGCTCGAGCAGATCCCAGACGACAGCTTGCCGTGAGGGGTAGACTGGATCTCATGCGGTCCCGCTCGGAATGCCCGGTTCGATGCCGCGCATATTGTCGTAGGGGCGCTCGCGTGGACTGTTGGAGAGCGAATATTGTCCTCCCATGTGTGACCTCAGCATTGACGTGTGCGCCTGCCGTGAACCTGCGCAGTTCCCTTCACGTCCGCCAGATCAAGACGCACAGCACCATTCGCCGCGTGCTCCTTGACCGCAACTTCTAACTCAATCCACGGCTCATTCCTTCACGACGCTCCGTTAGAACCGACCATTCGCCTCGAGATCCAGAGGTTTCTCGCGTGTCCTGCTGCCCCGCATAGCACCTGTGTCACAAGTCAGCAACACCGGTTCCATTTCTTCCCGCGCGTCCGCCCATATTCCTCTGAACGCTTGCGATCATGGGTTCGCTCTCCGTCGCGAAAGCCTCCAGGATAAGCTTTGCCGCTCCTGCGTCATGGCATCGTCGTTGCGACAACAGTTGCGAAATGGCACGAAGACGTGGTGCCACTGGGTGGCGCTTGACGGAGTCAGTATCCGCAAGAGGTCGAACCTGGTCGATTACTGGCTGGACATCTGTTGGGATGAGCGGGCGTGCTTCTATCTCACATCCGGGCACGCACCGGCCGGACAGGAAGGTTATCACGGTGCTCACAATACAACCGGCTGTTCAATGATGAGCCACTCAAGAGGCTCTCGCAAGACGTCCGCAGTGTCCTGCAGACCACGCGGCAAAGCACCGGATGTTCTGCAAAAACTGCACCTTCGGCTGCTCGCTCCCCTTCAAGTCCGAACCGACACCTTCGAGTTGTATAGCGATCGCATTTGAAATGGACATCACGCTGTCTCCTGTTTTCGTCTATTCGAACAAGGAAGCGTCGCCTGTGTTTTAGGATCTGTTCGGACAGATTTCACCGGTTCATCGTGTAAAGCAATACTAGGACTGTGTCCGGCCCAATACTTATCGGATCGTCTAGCACATTTCCCAGGTCTTTCCCTAAGTCCCTTGTGATTCACATAGGACTCGCAGCACAGGTCTCGGCAATACTCAGGTCGTCGCCACGTACCTGAAGTTTTCACTTACGTGCTAAAAAAAGCTGGACTTTAAGATAAATCGAGACGTTCGAGGTACCACATACTCACGCCTGCCTACCTCCCCCCGCGTCACAATAGTTGTCGCCCCCAGGCTTCACACTAAAAAGTAGGTTTGAAAAAAGCAACGACAGTCGGACGGTTAATTCCACTGTTGCGAATTTAAAAAGGTTGCTTCCGAATCCAGCAGTTAAGTCAGGTGCACTCTGTGTCGAAAACAGGTCTAGCCAGTCTATCAGCGAGCATGAGAGCGACATGTAAGCCTCGTGCACATCGACATTTCGTCTGGCGAATTTTCAGGCTTTTTCCGCACTACAACATGTAACCAACGGCTTCGAGGGAGAGCGAATGAGCAGCTTTATACGGACGATCAGATTCAAGATTATCGTCGCCTTTTGTGCATGCACCGTGGTCATAGCAACGGTTGGTCTATTCGGGACGTTGGGACTATCCAGACTCAATTCGAACATCACCGACGCGTACACAGGCAGTACCGTCCCGATCGCCGATATCTCCGACGTACGCGAGTCTGCTGTGGATATCAGTCTTCAGCTAAGCACGTTGCTCGCGGCGCATGATCAGGGGAAAACTGCCGCCTCCGTCGCGGCAATTCGCAGTGACGAGGAACGCATCAATAAAGCGTGGAGCAACTACTATCCGGGCGAAGTCACCAGTGACCAGGAGCGCGTGGTCGCGGACAAGATCAATAATTTGTTATCCAAAATCAAGAGCGAAACAGACGAAGCGGTCGTTGCGCTTGGTGCAGGCAACTACGACGCGGCTACACCACCGCTTGATGAGGCATTGGCGTCTGGCAGCATCGTGAAAGAAGCGTTGAATCAGGATTCCATCATCAATCTGGAGGAGGCCAGACAGTTTGTCGACGACAGCGAGAAAACCTTCAGGACAATCCTGTGGATAGCAATTTCCCTTCTGGTCGCGGGCGTACTTGTCGCGCTAGGCGCGTCGTCTTACCTCTTGCGTACCATCTCGAGGCCCCTCAACAAGGCTGTTGACATAGCGAACCGCATTGCGGCCGGCAGGTTAGAGAATCACCTCACCGTTGACTCGACGGGCGAGTTCGGCCAGCTTCTCGAAGCACTCCGGAAGATGGACCAGCAACTCAGCGATACGGTCCGCAGGATCAAAACGACCACCGAGTCGGTCACCGTCGCGTCGAGCGAAATCGCAGGTGGCAACATGGACCTGTCCGCCCGAACGGAAGAGCAGGCGGCATCACTCGAGGAAACTGCGGCCAGCATGACGCAGTTGACCCACACGGTAAAGCAAAACGCTGACAACGCCCGACAGGCGAACACCCTCGCCACCAGGGCTACGGACATGGCTGATGCTGGTAATGACTCGGTCCAGGCCATGGTCAGAACCATAGGTCAGATCAGCGATAGCTCAAGCAAAATTTCTGAAATCACCAGCGTGATCGAAGGGATCGCTTTTCAGACCAATATTCTCGCCTTAAACGCAGCGGTAGAAGCTGCTCGAGCAGGCGAGCAGGGCCGGGGCTTTGCTGTCGTTGCCAGTGAAGTTCGCAGTCTGGCCCAGCGTAGCGCTGCAGCGGCTAAGGAGATCAAAGAGCTGATCAGTTCGTCCGTGGACATGATCCAGGATGGCGCGAAGCAAGCAACAGACGTTAGCATGACTATGGGTCAGGTCAAGCAGGCCATCAGGCAGGTTTTTGATATCGTCAGTGAAATTGCCGCAGCATCCGAGGAGCAAAGCCGCGGGATCGAGCAGGTGAACCAGGCGATCGGCCAGATGGACCAAGTGACCCAACAGAATGCCGCGCTTGTTGAGCAGGCCGCAGCCGCCGCGCAATCGCTTGAAGAACAGGCCGGCATACTGAAAGACGCCGTTTCTGTATTTCGGGTCGCAGACGCAGGTGGATCCGGGGTGCCTACGGTGGCTCCTCAAAACATGCCACGTGCGCGGGCCGCTGCCTAGGCTGCGGTCCCACCTCCGTGCTGAGCCAGCGCGGTCGAGGACGGCCCTCGCTGGCGTTCCCGATCGCCCCGTTAAAGAGGATGAAGCGAAAGGAAATTTGGATACCTTCTGATTGGCGGGCACACCGTGTTTGGGCGTTTCCAAACGGAAATCGACAATGCCAGAATTTTGCTTCCGGTGACCTCGGCCGCCCCATCGGAGGTGGGCGCGTAGATCCTTACTGAGGTTATGAACGATGAGGAGTCGCTTGAATCGTGCGATACGTTCCGGTACAACCGGCATCGCCGTCGTTCAATGCGGTGCGCACGTCGCGGTGACTAGAGAATTACTGGCCGCCCCGCTGGCGCACCTGCCAGACGCGACACGAATCGAGGTTTCTGAGTCCTTTCGCGAAAGGTATCGAAGACTTGATCTCCCTTTGCAACGACCGCGCTTTAACGGAATAACATCATTCCACCTTGTTGGCTCAGATCGATCGCTACCTTGCCGCGCTTCGGTAGGTAACCGCGGGGCCTTTCTTTCTTCCCATTGCAAGATGACACTGCACTGGATGTATCCGTCGGTATTCCTGGATGCGGGTGGTGGTCGGATACACCGATTAGCCACCCGCAAGCGCGCGAGCTACGACGCAGGCCTGACAAGTTGCATGCGAACGTCGTCATTGCCAGCCACCTCACCCGAGGTTGATCAGAATGCGTGACGCATCCCGATGGTAACCGCCACCTGCGAGTTCGACGACGACGGCGAGAGCGTGTTAATCATGGCATGCGAGAGCACGGAGTCTGCGGGTGCACCGTGTACGTTCTGATATACGCCTTCAAGATAGAAGTCAGTGCGCTTGCTGATCGAATAGTCCGTTTGGAGCATCGCCGTATTCCATCCCGGCGACGAACCGTTATAGGCGCCATGGGTGTACGTGTACGCACCCGATACGCTCAATGCAGGGGTGAGCGCGTATTTTACGTTCGCCTCGAAGTTGTCCATGCGGAGCGAGCCATTCAGGGTTCCGGCAGAAGAATCATTTGCGCCAAGGTACGTACCGGTTCCGAAGGAGAAGACTCCCGAAGCGTTGTCAAGCTGCGTGTGGCTCCAGACGAGGCCAACCGTGGCCGGTCCAAACGTATAGTTACCACCAAGCGACCAGATACGTTGACGCTCTGCAAGGAAGTTCGCGCTAGTATCGCCCGTTGTAACGGCACCGCCTCCGCTTCCCGCGTTGCTGAATTGCAGGTATCCGGCCGCAAGATTGACAGGCCCTGCCGCATACGAAGTGGCGAAGCCATAGGAGCGGTTGTTCGCGAAGCTGCCTGCCTTGTTGCTGAAGGCATACATCGTTTCGAAGGTGACACCGTGGTAAGTCGGGCTCGCGTACTTGACCGTATTGTTGACAACGACCGAATCCGCAGCAAGGTTGTCGTTTTCGAACGGATGCGCGGCCATGTTGCCGCCCCACGTGTTCGACCCTGCCGTAAGCGGTCCAACAAGGTCGTTCATCACGTCGAACTGGCGACCGAACGACAAGGTCCCGTATGGATCGCTCTGCAAACCAACCCAAGCCTGGGAGCCGAAGGCGTCTCCTGAGAACGCCTCTGCCCCGCTATTCAGAAGGAATCCCTGTTCCAGCTTGAAGACCGCGTGCAGGCCACCGCCAAGATCTTCCGAGCCCTTGAGACCAAAGACCGTGTTCTGGGTCGAGCTCGTGACTTCCTGCCAGTTGCTATGGCCCAACTGGTTGTTCGTGTAGACCAGGCCAGTATCAATGAGACCGTAGAGCGTTACGCTACTCTGCGCGTGCGCCGAAATGGCAAAGGCGCCGGAAAGCGCGACTACGACTAAAGACTTTTTCATGCTTTGTTGGCTCCATGATTTAGAGGTGATGGTGCAATCGGCTTTGTGTGTTTAGGAACCGACACTTCTGGCGAGCGTGTCGAGTGGCAATCAGTTCAGTGAGCAAACAGGCAGCGCGTTCACGCGCCAGGGCCCCCCGATTGGCGAGGACACGCGATGTCGTTGCTGATTATTGCGACACGCGTACTTCACTGTTGCAAATTTCGCATGCTAACTACAGCACGGCTTTCAAGACCCGTCTCGTGAACGCTCTCGAAAACGAACGGTGCGATCGTATGCCGTCGAAAATAAAGAGGGCGTAAAAATTAAATTGATGTTGTGCGGAAGGAACACGTGACAGATCGTTGCGATGTGAATGCCACGACGTCTTCAGACCTTTACTGATGACAGAGTTGGATTCCCGGATACGCAATAGGATGCTGCGATAAGCCTGTAATCGAGCATCCTCATAGAATGGCCGGGACAGATCCGATCGCGAAAGTCGTCTGAACGAGGTTCAACCGGCTGTCGCCTGGCGGTGCGACGCCTGCCATGACGGCGAGCCGGGCTAACCATCCGGTAGCCGAGCAGGCTGGACTTAGTACGTGAAGCTTCTTTGTATTTTTTGGTGGTTCCCGCGGACAATCTCTTTAATATCAGAGAATTGCAGATCTTTCATGGAGCGAAAGCCGCTGTGACCGCGTGGTCTACGGAAGATCACCCGCTGATAGTCATGGTTGCAAGCGAAATGGCCTGATATTTAGGATACTAGATCACGACAGTTTCAAAGTTTGAGGTCGCAGCGTGTGTCGCGAATCGGTCAATCAGCGCAGGCAATAGAGGTTTGTATCTTATGCCCGGATTTTTGCGAGGCCGGCCATCGTTCTCGAAATTTTTTTGCCGGTGGTCTTCAGTTCCGGTCACGCGATAGCGTGAAGCCCCTCACTTCGCGCAAGTTCCCAGCAAATCATGACCAAAGCACCTATCCAATCCGTACTGATCGCCAACCGTTCTGAAATTGCGATCCGCGTAATGCGCGCGGCAGCAGAGATGGACATTCGCACAGTGGCCATCTATTCGAAAGAAGACCGGCTCGCATTGCATCGTTTCAAGGCCGACGAGAGCTATCTGGTCGGTGAGGACAAGAAACCCCTCGCGGCGTACCTCGACATCGAAGACGTGCTGCGCATCGCACGTCAGGCGAACGTCGACGCGATCCATCCAGGTTATGGCTTTCTCTCCGAGAATCCGGAATTCGCGCAAGCGGTAATGGACGCCGGTATGCGCTGGATCGGTCCTTCGCCCGAGGTGATGCGCATGCTCGGCAACAAGGTGGCCGCGCGTAATGCCGCGGTCGCCGCTGGTGTGCCGGTCATGCCGGCCACCGGTCCGCTGCCGCACGAAATCGATGCATGCAAGAGCCTCGCAGCGGCCATTGGCTACCCTTTGATGCTTAAGGCAAGCTGGGGCGGTGGTGGCCGAGGCATGCGCGTGCTGGAAAGCGAGGCAGATCTCCAGACGGCGCTTGTCGCAGCGCGGCGCGAAGCGCTTGCGGCATTCGGCGATGACGAAGTCTATGTCGAGAAGCTTGTACGCAATGCGCGTCATGTCGAGGTACAGGTGCTTGGCGACGCGCACGGCAATCTCGTGCATCTGCACGAACGCGACTGCACCGTGCAGCGGCGCAACCAGAAAGTCGTCGAGCGGGCGCCAGCGCCGTATCTGGATCATGAGGGTCGTGCCGAACTCTGCGAATCGGCATTGCGCCTGATGCGCGCGGTAGGCTATACCCATGCGGGCACGGTGGAATTCCTTATGGATTCGGACTCCGGCCAGTTTTATTTCATCGAGGTGAATCCGCGTATTCAGGTCGAACATACGGTGACCGAGATGATCACCGGTGTGGACATCGTCAAGGCGCAAATCCGGATCACAGAAGGCGGCCGGATTGGCCTCATCGAAGATGCCGTCGATGAGCGCGGAGGCGTGACGGAGCGCGCGACGGGAGTGCCGGCGCAGGCCGACATTCCGTTAAATGGGCACGCACTGCAATGCCGAATCACGACTGAGGATCCCGACAATGGCTTCCTGCCCGACTATGGAAGGCTCACGGCGTTCCGCAGCGCGTCTGGCTTCGGGGTGCGGCTAGACGCGGGAACCGCATATGGCGGCGCGGAGATCACGCCATATTACGATTCCCTGCTCGTGAAGGTCACCACGTGGGCACCCACCGCCGTCGAGTCGATCCGGCGAATGGATCGCGCGCTGCGCGAATTCCGCATTCGCGGTGTCGCATCGAATCTGCAATTTCTCGAAAACGTCATCAACCACCCGGCCTTCGGATGCGGCGCAGTGACAACACGCTTCATCGACAGCACGCCTGAGCTACTGGCGTTCACCAAACGTCGCGATCGCGCGACAAAGCTACTGCGTTATCTTGGCGAAACAAGCGTCAACGGTCACCCGGAAATGAACGGCCGTACGCTCCCGGCTTTGCCGATGTCGAGACCATTGCTGCCGGTGACAGATACGTCCGCGCCCTTACCGACTGGTACGCGCCACCGTCTCCAGGAACTCGGCCCGGATGGATTCGCGCAGTGGATGCTGCAGCAGAAGCAGGTGTTGCTGACCGACACGACGATGCGCGACGCGCACCAGTCGCTGTTCGCCACGCGTATGCGGACTGCCGACATGCTGCCGATCGCGCCGTTCTACGCGCGGGAGCTTTCGCAACTGTTTTCGATGGAATGCTGGGGCGGCGCGACATTCGATGTCGCGCTGCGCTTCCTTAAGGAAGACCCCTGGCAGCGCCTCGCGCAGCTGCGAGAGCGCGTGCCCAACATTCTCTTCCAGATGCTGCTACGCGGCTCAAACGCGGTGGGTTACACGAACTACGCAGACAATGTCGTGCGCTTCTTTGTGCAACAGGCCACCAGCGCGGGTGTGGACGTATTCCGTATATTTGATTCGCTCAACTGGGTGCGCAACATGCGTGTGGCCATCGACGCGGTGGGCGAGAGCGGCGCGGTGTGCGAAGGCGCAATCTGCTACACGGGAGATCTGCTTGATGCGAGGCGTTCAAAGTACGACCTGAAATACTACGTGGGCATCGGGCGCGAACTCAAGCTGGCTGGCGTGCATATCCTTGGCATCAAGGACATGGCGGGCATCTGCCGCCCGCAGGCAGCTGCCGCGCTGGTGACGGCGCTCAAGGAGGAGACCGGCCTTCCGGTTCATTTCCATACACACGATACCAGCGGTATTTCAGCGGCTTCGGCGCTCGCCGCAATCCATGCGGGATGCGATGCAGTGGACGGCGCGCTCGATGCCATGAGCGGCCTCACGTCGCAACCGAACCTCTCGAGCATTGCGGCCGCGCTGGCTGGCAGCGAACGCGATCCGGGCCTCAGCCTTGAGCGGCTGCATGAAGCATCGATGTACTGGGAGGGTGTGCGTCGCCACTATGCGCCATTTGAGTCGGAAATCCGGGCCGGTACGGCAGACGTCTATCGGCACGAGATGCCAGGCGGCCAGTACACAAATCTGCGCGAACAGGCCCGCTCGCTCGGCATCGGGCATCGCTGGACCGAAGTGTCGCGAGCGTATGCCCAGGTGAACCAGATGTTCGGCGATATCGTCAAGGTCACACCCACTTCGAAGGTGGTGGGCGACATGGCGCTTATGATGGTAGCGAACGATCTACGCGCGGAAGACGTGTGCGATCCGTCGAAGGACGTCGTGTTTCCGGAATCGGTCGTGTCGCTGTTCAAGGGCGAGCTCGGATTTCCGCCCGATGGATTTCCGGCCGACCTTTCTCGCAAAATCCTGCGCACCGAACCACCCGCGCCTTACCGCCCCGGCGATCAGCTTCCGGCCGTCGATCTGGAGGCGGTGCGCAAGCAAGGTGAGACCGCCTGCGAACACCCGCTGAACGACAGGCAGCTCGCTTCGTATCTGATGTATCCGCAGCAGACAGTCGACTACTACGCGCATATGCGTGCGTATAGCGATACCTCCGTGCTGCCTACGCAAGCCTTCTTTTACGGTATCCGGCCTCAGGAAGAAGTCGCCGTCGAAATGGACCCGGGCAAGACGCTGCTGGTCTCGCTACAGGGACAGCAAGGCGATGTCGGCGATGGTATGGTTAGGGTGCACTTCGATCTGAACGGGCAGTCGCGCACAACGATCGTGGAGCGGCGCAGCACCGGAGAGACAGGGGACGTGAAAAAGGGTCGTGCGTTCGCCGACCCGGAAAACCCGCTCCACATCGGTGCACCCATGCCGGGCTCAATCGTGAGCGTCAGTGTTCAGCCGGGCCAGCGCGTAGCGGCCGGCAGCATGCTGGTCGCAATGGAGGCAATGAAGATGGAGACGAACATTGCGGCCGAACGCGATTGCGTGATCGCAGCGGTACACGTTCAGTCAGGCGATCGTGTCGCGGCGAAGGATCTACTCATTGAGCTGAAGATGGCAAGCGGTCGAATGGTGGACGAAATACCGTCAGATTCTCCGGCCTAAAGACTGTGCCACTGAACCGCGAGGTGGATCTGCAAAGAAGCTTGCAAGAACGCGGCGGGTCATACATGCATGAAATGAATCCGCAGCATCGTTGCAACCGGGAACGGCGGCCGGCCAGTTTTGCCCGAGGGATAGTACGGCGCGATCAGCTCAATCAGCTTCAACCGTGGCACAACGAATCGCATCTCATCGAGAAATTCCCGCTTGCGCGTGCGCTTCGTTGACCGATCCAGACCAGGACCAGGTTGCGTCATCATACTGCTCCCCACCTGATTGGCTCTGCTCACACAATCGCACAGCAGCGTCACATCGCCAGGAGTTCTGCAAACCTTAAGTGGCAACAGAACGGAACACTCTAGTACACCATCATCGTGGCTACCGCGTCGAGGTTGCACCCAAAAAAATTTGCTGCAGTGGGAATGTTTTCTCCGAAGGAGTGTTTGCCCTTTCGTACACCAGAATCCACCATTTGCGTGCTGACTAGCGCGTTGACTGGATGATCGACCAGGTACGTACGGCTTACCTGTCGACTCGCAACAGCGAGTCAATGAAATCGGCAAATCCTGTCTTTTTGCCTCTCTCGGAGAAGTTTCATGAAGTTGAATTCGTTTGTCATGACTGGTCTTGCGTGCGCTGCGTTGCTAAGCGCTTCGACGTCGAACGCGCAAGACAGCATTGCACCCGTCGGCCCCGTCAAGAACATCGTGCTGGTTCATGGGTTGTTTGCAGACGGTTCGAGCTGGGCAAAAGTGATCCCGCTATTGCAGGCAAAGGGCTATCACGTCACCGCAGTACAGAATCCGACCACCTCGCTGGACGCGGACGTGGACGCCGTCAAGCGCGCGCTCGCGCAACAGGACGGACCGACGCTGCTGGTCGCGCACTCGTACGGTGGAATGGTGATCAGCCAGGCTGGTGACGACCCGAAGGTTGCGGGTCTTGTCTACATTGCCGCCCGTGCTCCGGATGCCGGTGAGGACTATCCCGCACTGACGAAGAAATTCCCGCCTGCACCCGCGTCGGCCGGACTGCAATGGTCGTCAGACGGCTACGGCAAACTCTCCGAGCAAGCCTTCGTCAACGATTTCGCAGGCGATCTGCCGAAGGAAGAAGCAGAAACGTATTACGCGGTTCAGCAGCCCATCGGCAAGCAGATCACCATGGCGAAGACCACGGTTGCTGCGTGGCACGACAAACCGACCTGGTACGCCGTGTCGACCGAAGACCGTACCATCAACTCAGATCTGGAGCGCTTCATGGCGAACCGCATGCATGCGCACACGATAGAAATCAGGTCGAGCCATGTATCGCTGATCTCGCATCCGGCTGACGTTGCCGACCTCATCCTCGAAGCAGCCGCCGCACAGAAGTAGCGTCGCTAACACCGCTCCTCGCGTTGGTGCGTAAAGCTCGAGCGATCAAGTTGACAAAAATTTCCAGGCTGAACCAGGGTTACGCGAAGTCTGGTGCGCGGTCGGTCAAAAACGCACTTGACCGATCGCTGGCTGTCAAACCTGGACGCAGGCGTTTGTCGCTTCCAACGCGCATTCACACCTCGCTTAACGAATCCTTAGAAATACGGTTATCGAAAAGTCAATCACAGCGATGGCATAAGGTAACCGACATAGTTAGCGCACCGAAAGCCCGTTCTGCTATTACCGATTGCTGCAGCAGATTGGGCTGTTTTACCTGGGCGCCGATCGTGGATAAGAAAACAACACATTTAGGCACCGATACAGTGAGGGCTTTGCTCAATGCAACGGTTCTGGCCTTCTCCTCTGCAAATCCGGACGCCGATCGAGATTCGGCGGCAGCAGAAGAAAGACAGCGTCTGCCCCCTCAAACGCAACGCGCCAAGGCAACCGGGTCGCTCATTTCGGCTACTACCAGATCGCAACCTTGATCCTCCCAGATTTTGTCTTTTGATAGGATAGCGAACGATTTCACGCACGTTCAACCCGGCTGCGAGCAAAAGGCGCGCAACGACTCCAACTACCTGCCCTGTAAATCCGGCGACCGAGAACGTCGGCATCCCCTGACTCGCAACATTCAATGGCGCAATTCTGTGTGCCGCGGCATCATTTCGCGATAACATCATTGTCATCAGATATATGCAGGGGAGGCATTGATGGCGGGCTTCGACGAACGGATTCTGAACGGTATGGGCGTGTTGTCCGCGATAGTCGACACCGGTAGTTTCGCCGGTGCCGGTGACATGCTCGACATGTCCCAATCGGGCGTCAGCCGCTGCATAGCGCGACTCGAAGCGCGCCTCGGGGTACGCCTCCTGGATCAGACGACGCGCTCAGTCACGCTAACGGATGAAGGCCGGCGCCTCTTTGAACAGGTGATGCCATTGCTTGCAGCACTTGAAGAGGCCGCAACATCCGCCGCTGAAGGAGCGACAGCCGTACGCGGCCGGCTAAGGGTGAATGTCGATCCGTTCTTTTCCCGGCTGCTCCTCGCTCCAAAGCTGGGATCGTTTATGGATCAGTATCCGGAGCTCCGGCTGGAATTAGTTACGAGAGATCAACTCGGAGACATGATCGCCGACGGATTTGATGTGGCAGTCAGATTTGGTGAGCCTCGATCTTCAAGTCTTGTGGCGCGAAAACTACTCGATACACGCATCCTGACGGTCGCAGCACCAGCCTACCTAAAGCGCAAGGGACACCCTCAACAACCCCTTGACCTGGAAAGCGACGCTCATCGGTGCATAAGATTCCGCGATCCCGAAACAGGGCGGCCATTCGATTGGGAATTCTTCCGCGGCCGCAAGCAACTTGTCGTTGAAGTGGCTGGACGACTCACCGTCAACGATGTCGGCACGATGCACAGCTTGTGCGTGGCTGGGCACGCCATCGCGCAGGTGATGGAACTCGGGGTCGAACAACTGCTCACGGACGGTAGACTCGTGGAACTATTCCCTGACTGGCCTGACGATCGGTTTCCACTTTACGCACTGTACCCCTCCCGTCATCACGTTCCTGCGAAGGTACGAACGTTCCTCGATTTCATCACGTCCCTCAGTGAAACTTCGGAAAAGATGCCTGACAGGCGAACCAAGGTCCGCCACCTTTAATGGCAAGATCGCTGACAGGTATTTACGTAATTTAGTTGTTTTGGCCAGCCAAACCGCCTATTCATTCTCTGAATGCGACGCGATTTTCGGGATCGGCGCTGGACCTTGGCTGACCTTCAATGTCGTGGCAGCATAGTCGCCGCGGAAGTTATCACGAGGCGTTTAGCGGCTATCTCTTGCTTCTGTACTCGATTTTCCGCCTCCCTGAACACCGAAGCACTTCCGGGTCCGTTCGCGAGACAACCGGCGTAGACACCCGGCATCACCTGGTGATGCTGGCGAAGGGCGTGCCAATACGCCACCCCGGGATCCAGCCCATTGAACTCTGTGCAAAGTGTCGTGGGCCTGTGGTTATCGAAGAGAGGCACCTCACCTACGTTGAGAGCCACGGTATGCATGAGAGCACGTCTGTTGTGAGAGACGTCCACGTAGATTACTTAGCAGTTCTGTGCCGCAAATGTCGGCCTCGGGAATCATGCGAGCGTACCGTCGTCGAACTGGCCACGTTCATCAATTGAAATGAACGTTCGACAGTGACGCTTCGTCAGTGCGGACGCCCTCTGGTCTCAAGGAATGGAATTTCCCATGCCCCGTATCCGCATGATCGACGGCTTTAACGAGGGCTGGATTGCCTTTGAGGGTGGTGTCCGCGTTGAGCACCGTAACGGCCAGATTCCTCTTGACGACGTCCTGAAGGCACTTGTCGCCTAACGAGACCGTGATTCGTCGACGGAAACGCTTCGTTCTTGCGACGGCAACCATCGCTGTAGCAAATGACAAAATTATATCAACAAGATGAGATTCGCGATATTGATGGCGCGGTGGAGTCCCCAGACAATCAACCCGTCGATGAGCTATCGGTGGCTGACCGCTGAGCACCACACCAGCAAGGTCCAGCCAAATTCAACGGAGTTTTCTCAACTCACCGCATCGGCTTTGCGATGACTGCGCTTATGGCGCTCGCGTGCGAACTTATCCCCGCCAGCAGCCATCTTGCACAGCCTGTTACCGATTTTCACCGCTCCGAAGATAGGACTCCACTTTGGGGTGCAAGTCTCGATGTAACATTCAATCAGTCAGGCGATTGTGTCGGACGTATCTTCCTTGCGCCTCTCGGGGATCTTCCCGAAAACCTTCACTCGTTTTGTCGATGCTCACCGGACTTTACGTCGCATTGACTGCAATGGCAGCCGCTACCAATGCCGTTCTGTCTCTGATCGCGTTGTGCGCTGGTGGCCCGGTCGGTGCAGTCCATGTCCATGCGAGGCGGGTGACACCGCGACGCCGTCTGGGAACGAACAGCGGCATTCATCCTCAGGCCCATTCCTTTTTGTCGACAGGGGTTTGGCGAAGCTGCGCAGGTAAGCGCGCGAGTCTGACCGTTGCGTAGATCGGTGAAAGAACCCGTTGAGGACACATGCTCGCAGCGATATGCTTCGTGTCTTATACAAATGACGACCGTCAACAGAAGTCACGCAGGACATCACACCATGCAGCTACGACGGATCACAGCACGACGTTCCCCGGTCCACGGAACGGGCGTGTTTGCCCTGCAGCCCATTGCCGCAGGCGAGCGACTTTTCGAATACAAGGGTGAAGTAACCAGTTGGCGACGCGCCGCTGCGCGGCAACGCTCCGAAGCCGGCCATACATTCGTGTTCGGTCTTTCCGACGGACGCGTAATCGACGGCAGCCGCGGCGGGAACAGCGCCCGCTTCCTGAAACATGCATGTACACCCAATTGCGAGGCAATCGAGACGGGTAATCGCGTCTTCATCCACACACTTGTCGCTATTGATGCGGGCGACGAATTGTCTATCGATTACGGACTTGAGGTCGACGGCGAGATCACCGAGGATATCCGGGCTCGCTATGCGTGCCGCTGCGGTGCCTCAAATTGCCGTCAGTCAATGATACGTGACGCACATCAACGCGTAACCTGAACTATCCGCTCAAAGTTTTTATACAGGCCGACGATGTGAACGCATGGCGGTTTCAAGGGTGAAGCGCAACAGCGGGTTTAATGTTTAGAGCCTTGAGGTTGACTTGCTGAAGCAAGGGTCGCGGCGAAGACCTCGAATGG
>NZ_JBNDMK010000035.1:0-54564 GCF_050436545.1 Paraburkholderia sp. GAS41 | reverse complement strand
CATGAAACGTCCCAGAGTCGCCGGGCTGAACAGCAATCGCGTCGCACGGCTGTCCGACGCCGCCATCCAATGTCGGATTTCGACCGCCATTCACAAGCGGGACCGGCCTTTGAAATACAAGAACGAGAATCGCACCTATGTGCTCGCTTATGGTTCGAGCCGACTCCTCGCGACGCCGAAGCACCGACCCAAACCCGGATTTGTACAGGCGAAAATTGACAACCTGTTTGACCCGTTTTTACCGGTCGGTGATGCTGAGGCGTGGCTTGCTTCAGTGTCTGACGAAGTGTTCGACGATGCGGCAATGACTCTGCGAAGTCTGATGCCTGTTGGCGATGACGTGAGACTGTTGCGCCCAGAAGGACAAGATACCCGTGTTTTGGCGAGCGTCGGTGGGAGCGATTTCCGCACGTTTGCGCAATTGAGTGACGGCTACCAGTCCCTTCTCGGGATTGCGGCCGACATCATGGAGATGATGCATCGCGCAGGCTATCAGTCGATGCAGTCGGCGCAAGGCATCGTGTTGATAGACGAGCTTGGAAACCATTTTCATCCGGCGTGGCGCATGCAGATTGTGACGGCGCTCCGTTCCGCCTTTCCGAGCGTCCAGTTCATTTTCAGCACGCATGAGCCTCTTTGCCTGCGTGGACTCGAACAGAATGAAGTGGCTGCGCTTCGCCGGGACGTCCATAGCCGCGTATATGCACTCGTTGACTTGCCTGACGTGAGCCAGCTTCGGGTCGACCAGCTACTGGCGTCGGAGCATTTCGGGTTGGAGAGTACGGTCGACCCCGACCTGGATGTGGCGATGCGCCGGTACCAGGCCCTCGTGGTCAAACCGTTTCGCACTGAGGACGAGGGACGGGAGCTTGAGCGGCTTCGTTCGGAGCTGACAGGTTCGGCGCTGCTCGGACTGAATCGTCGCGAGCGAATGCTGCTGGAACTGCTTGCCTTTGACGAGGCGAACTTCCCTGCGCCGGAAATACCGTCGGTCAGCGCTGACGTGCTGTCGCAGAATTCCGTCAATCGCATCAAGGAAATCATGACCATCGTGTCGGGTCCTCGTGATACGCCACGCGGCGACGCTGACTCCCAGCGGCGCAATTGACTCCCCTGGCCAACTAGATACCCAATGATTAAAGTCAGTAGAACTTCTGTGCTGACCCCCGGACATCTGGCGGGAGAGGAGAGTCCTGGGTACA
This sequence comes from Paraburkholderia sp. GAS41, assembly GCF_050436545.1. Classification (NCBI taxonomy): domain Bacteria; kingdom Pseudomonadati; phylum Pseudomonadota; class Betaproteobacteria; order Burkholderiales; family Burkholderiaceae; genus Paraburkholderia; species Paraburkholderia sp. GAS41. The sequence goes on along the minus strand of NZ_JBNDMK010000035.1, from coordinate 53,362 downwards.
CCGAAACTCAAGCGAATCTGACCGCTATTGCGGAAGGGCGAAAGCCCAAATTTGCTGCCTACAAGCATGACTCCGTCAAGTCCGCACTGAATGCGCTGTTTGGACGAAAGTGCGCCTACTGCGAGTCGCTGACTCCGGCCAGTGTTGGCCCGCTGCACACATCCACCCGACGCGACTATGACCTACTATCTGCCCAAGTCTTCCCCAAACCGACGGCTAGTGCAGAACTCGGTATCGTTTTACAAGTCGTCGAATCGCAAGGTAGTCTGTCTTGCACTTTCTACTCCACGGCGTAGTAGCGGACTTAGGTTGTGGGCTCTTCAGTCTATATTTCCGCACTAGACTTACGCTCTTTCGAATCAGACCCGGCATCACTGCGTTCGACGAACTATCGCAAAAGTCGGTCGCATTGCGACGTATTGCTTCTGTGGATGAGGCTCTCCGAGTCGTGGGGCGCGACCAGGATGGACGGTTCAGCGGCATGCGTCGGCACGGACCGTAGACTCCCGCAGAAGCAGACCGGGCCTGTTTGCTCAACAACAATATGCCCAAACCCCGGACCCATTTCGTTGCCGCCTGATGAATTTTCCGTCAATAACGAGTCCGCCTCCGATGCCAGAGGAGGGACGACATACGGGAAGCAATCCGAACCGCGTCCTGCGCCCTAGGTCCTCTCGGCAAGCGCGGCCCGTTCGGCGTCGTTTTGGACGGTGACCTGGAGCTCAAGTCGCGCCTTAAGGACCTGTGCGTCAGGCGCGTTTCGCCAAACCCGCGTCCGGCCCGCCGCCCATGGCGCGATGGCGCCGGACAAGCTCTCAACCGGGGGGCATTAGCGATGGACCGCGATTTTTGGGGACTTCCGTGCCAGCCGCGCCATGCAAAATGATTGTCACTACCGTTTACGCTGTGGCCCTATCGTGATGCTCTAGGCTATGTGCGGAGCCGCACATTTGCCCGCTCACGGATTTGGATTCAACCTATAGTCGCACTAAATTGTATGAAAGAAGCCTCGTTATTACGGCTCGCTAGCTCATTACTTCTTAAGTTAAGAAGACACTGAGCCGACGAGCTCCCTACCTATTCCAAGGACGCAGCCAGTGTCGATTATCTCTTCGAGTCTGACTGCGGCTTTGATAGTCTAAGTTTATATGTAATCCTAACAATAAGAATGAAAGGAATCGGGGTAGGAGGTTGGTACTATGCCGTTGTACTTTGCATATTGCACGGGGATAAATGGCTCCGTGGAACCTGATTCGAATCACGAAAGTCAAGCGACCGCTGTGACCGTCGAGCCCATCGGTTACGCCCGTCTCCCGAATGCCGCTCTTGTCTTTCGGAGGTCCAGTGCCCAACGTGAACAACCAGTGCCCGACATTGCGGATGCACCCGGACAATCAGTGTGGGGCGTTCTTCTATGGCTGTCCGACGACGCAATGGCGCGTCTTGGTGAAACGTGGGGGAAGTCACGCGTCCGGGCAGAACGGTCAGTTATTGTTCAATCGGCCCGCCTGCCAAACCCCGAGGAGTCGTGTGTTCCTGCACTCGCGTCCGGCGTGAACGCGGACGTTGTTTGCTTTCTCGCAAAAGACCAAGGCGCGCCACTCGCGCGTCCAGACGAAACAGCGCTTCGCGATTTACTAACGGCAGCCTTGCAGTTTCAATTTCCACTGTCGTACGTGCGGTCCATCGCTTCGGTCGGCCAACAGGGCATATTGTCCGTGGACGATATTCGTGTTGGCGCGATAGATATCTCGGAAAAGAAAATTGATGAGGTTTATTATAAATCGCCGTCCTCATTTGCGGTTTACCGAGCAGGAACTCGCGTACTAATTCAGTACGCCGACGATGCGGCAATTGCCGGCACTCAAAGAGCGAACGTTGCGGAGCTCAATCTTGTTCGAAGCAGGATATCAGCGACTCTTGATTCGTGGAGCCGAGCAATGTGGGAAAGAAAGAAAAGACTAACAACTAACTACCAAAATGATGTCGCAGCTGCTCTAAATCAGTGCCTCGAAGGTGATGCAGACAATGCGCTCAAGTCCTTGAACGAAATTTTAGGCGATATGGCGAAGGAGCGGTCGTCAATGGCGCGATTTAACTATCTATGGCTAACTTTGCTCGTAACCGTTATCTACGTGCTCGTCTTGTTGCTTCTGAAAGTTCTGTTTACTCGGTTGCCCCCAACGCTAGACATCGCCGGGAGCCCGCTATTACTAGCTGCGGGTGCGGGCTCGATTGGCGCATTCTTTTCCATCGCGATTGGGATGCGGCAACGGACCGTTTTGACAGACCTGTCTCTGCTGGACATTCTCGGCGACATATCACTTCGCGTAACAATAGGCGTGATTTCAGCCGGCATACTTCTTTTGTGTTTACGGACGGGCCTGGTACCTGCGATAAAACTCGACGTCGTTTCTTCGGGAGTAGGGTCTCCATCGTTAGATGCGGTAATGCTGTTGGGAATCGTAGCTGGTTTCTTTGAACGATTGGTGCCGGACTTGCTTAGTAAGACGGTTAAGGCAGCAGTTGCTTAGGCCCACGTCCAAGTTGGCCGACCTTTTCTCGAAGTAAAGGAGCTACTCGCTTGCCACTGAAGCGTTGTTATGGTGCGCGTCAGTGACCGCCGAGATGTGGTCGAGGTACCTCCCGAAACCTGACCAGAGAACTCACCATTGGAGATTGCCGTGGCTGATGTGAACACTCCTGCGGAGCAGACACAAGCTTTGCCTCAAAACTGGCCCGTCGCACAAGGACGCCCAGAAGACTATTTTCCGACGCCCAGCGACGAAGCCGGCATATTTGAGCTCGGTCTTGTGCTCGGCGGCACGGTTTCGGCCGGCACCTTCACGGCGGGCGTACTGGACTTCCTGTTCGAGGCGCTTGACGCATGGGATGAGGCGCGCCTGCTGGAGGAGGCGGATAAGCCTTACGACGATGATGACAATCGACCTGTTCCCAAGCACCACGTGCGCATTCGCATCATGACAGGGGCATCTGGAGGCGGCATCAATGCTCTGCTGATGGCGCGCGCTCTGCACTACCGATTCCCTCATGTAACAATGGGTTCTGCGGCAGCGATGTCGACACCCTCGCCCAATCCGTTCTATGAGGTCTGGGTCAATGACATCGACATCACTGGTTTGCTGGACGTGAGCGACCTCGACACGAATCAGCAGATTGTGTCCCTGCTCAATGGAAATATCCTCCAGAGCATTGCCGACGGCGCCTTGCAGTACCCATCTGAGGCTCAAAATGCAGCTGGGAACATAGTCGATTCAGCTTCCAGAAGCTGGATTTATAACCCACTTACTATCGTCGTCACCCACACCAACCTGGCCGGTATTCCGTATGCGCAGGTATTCTCGGGTGTGGGGGTCACCGATGAATATTTCACGAACCACGCGGACTATGCCCGGGTATATGCGGGCTATTCGGCTCCCCCCGGAGCCGCTCCGCTGACTATCAAGTACCTTCCGGACGCAGTGTTTCTGAATGTGCCGGCAACGTTCACGTTGGCCCCCGCCCGTGTTATCGAAGGTCCGACAGTCATTCAGTGGGAAGCTGTTGCCCAGAACGCGCTTGGCACCTCAGCGTTTCCAATCGGTTTGCCGGCACGCGTCATCCAGCGCGGGGCAGCAACCTACGCATACCGGTTCGTATGGAACAACCAGACGGGCAAGTATGACTGGATTGTCCCGAAGTGGGAAAAGATTGCGCCGGACGCCACCGCGTTGCAGCAGTATGCATTTACCTCCCTTGACGGCGGTTGCACGGACAATGAACCTATCATGCTGGCTTCCCAAACCCTGGAGGGGCTGGAGACACAACAGCATGTAAAGTCCGCTGACACGAGTGGAGCATCTGCCCATCGCGCAATTGTGCTCGTGGACCCGCTCTGTGACCCTCCACCTCAGGCTGCACCAAGTGCGGTGCTCGCGTTACAGGCGCTTCTCGGACCCACAATACATATGCTGGTCGGTGCCAACCGTTTTGCTACTGCCGACATGGCTGATTTCCTGAGTCCGAACGTGTACACGCGGTTTCTTATTGCCCCCAAGCGCATAACGGGGATGAACACCATCGCTGGTGGCCAGGCACTGTGCAGCGAGGGCCTCGGGGCGTTTCTGGGTTTCATGAGCAGGAGCTTCAGGGACCATGATTTCATGCTCGGCCGTAGGAACTGCCAGGCGTTTCTGACGGGAACCTTTACCCTATCGCAAAGCAACAAGGGTGTCTTCATCGGCCCCTTTCCACAATTGCCAGGCGGCTATCAAGGACCCACGCCTCGCCCGGGGGAGTGTCCTATCATCCCGCTCTATGGCAGTGCGAAAACCGTGCAACCGCAACCGCCTTGGCCTGTAGGGAAATTCAATCCTGATTCGCTAAACGATGCCCTGATAAGCCGAATTGCCCTCATGCTGGAGCGGTTAGGTGGTTTCCTGGACATGAGCTGGATTGATTCGGAACTCATCACCCCGTTGGCCCGGCATATTGTCGCTCCGAATATGGCAAGGAAAATCATCTCTGTCATCAACAATGAATTGAAACGCAAGCAACTCTGAACCACAAGGTGCTGGCAGTGAAGGACGAAGTGCGAACGTCTCGCGAATGCTGAGTTTTTCAGTGTCAAGGTGCCCTATCGAAGGAGTTCTTATCAGCGGTATTGCTGGAGAGCGTGTCGATGCCCTCCAGTTGCTGACCCTGAGGTTCCGCCAGTTCGCTTTGGTACTTTTGTTGCGGGCGAGTTGATGCGCCGACGCTGTCTCGATTCTTATATTGCTCGCTTTCGGAACGAGGGCTTGCGAGTACCTCCGTCGGCCCCTCTTTGGGGGGGGGCGCCGCACGTATCTCGGGTAGTTTCCCCACAGCCGCCAGCAATCCCGCAACCTCATTAGCCGGCGTAGGTGGTTACGCCCCCTCCTCATCGGCAGGATATGCGTCCTCTGGCACCTAGTCCCGGGCGCATTCACAGCCAACGCCTTCGCCCGACAATTAGCGGAGGCGGCACACCAGCTGGTCAATAGAATCGAAGCAGCATGTGATAGAGCCGAGGTATCAGACCGCGTCCTCGCAACAGGCTCAAGGATACGGTAAGAACCAAGCGTCAAGTCGATTTAAAGAGGAACAGGATTCGACCGGTTGGCATGGTCGGATACAGATGGCTCGCACTGGTCGTAGGTCGCTTCCGGGTCAGCAACTGAATATTGAACGAGACGATTTGACCACCTGGCTTGAGTCGTCCCCATGGCAAAGATGCCTCAAAGTGTCCACCTCCGACAATGCGGGAAGCCGGCGATGGAAGCTTGCAATCGAGTGGGACGACATCCTCTCCGGCGAGCGGTACATACCGGCTCCAACTGGACCCGTGTCGGAAAAGTCCGGCCGCGCACAGTGCTTCAGACTCGCGGCTGCCGGGCAAAGGCGTAGCTGAGAAGGTCGAGCCCGTGACGTCGCACCATTGCTGTATGAAAGATGCGACCTCGACTAGCCACGTTGCTCGTATTCCGAAGTTCAACATTGAGCCATTCACTACGGGCGTCGATGGCACTGTGAAAAATCCGGAGCCGTGGATATTCCGCATCACGGCGGCGGCCGCTGTTCCCGAGACCTCGGCGACCCAACTGAGCGCAAGATGGCCGACGTACTGTCGTCAGAACGCGTGGGTCGCTGAGGTCTCGGGAACTGCGGCTGGCGAACGAGGAAGGGATGAACTAGAGTGGAGTGCAGATGAGTAGTGCGTCGAATTGCCCGTTCCCTTTACGTCGCTGCGCGGTGGCCACGATGGACGTCTTCGAGTTTCGGTGGTCTGAGTTCGAACCCGGAATCCCAGTGCCCGGCAGCGGGGGGCAGGGGAGGGGGCACGCGAAAATGCCCCCGGAAGGATTGGGTTTTTTTTCCTTGAAAAAATCAGAAAATACGGAAGGCCTCCTCCCACCGGAACTTGCGTTGCGTCAGCTGCGCGGGCTTTTGTTTGCTGATGGCACCAACCTACGGACCCAGCCCGCACGCCGGCCGGCGACCACCCAACACCTCGTCTAATGATGCGCAAACAAACCATCACCCGACGTCTTGACAACACGCCCCCCCGCCTCAGTCCCTTCAGCAACAACCCCACCATACCCCCCTTGCACACCCACCGCATTTGCACGCTCACCAGCAACAGTCTGCACATTCTGACCACGCTGCGACGCCGGCGCACCAACTGAAGGTCGATACGAAGGCGCCGGTCCATATCCGCTAGCGAATGCGGGAGCGGCAGCGGATGCCGAAAATGCAACGATCAATGCAGAAATAAAACCAACCTTGGTCTTCATAAAAAATATTCCCAAAAAATATCCAGCAAGTGGCACGTGCCTCCGCAAGAAGCACGCGCCAAACAAAATCAATCCGTCACGACGTTAAGCCCAATCTCGATGTTCCCGAGCACCGCCTTTGAATACGGGCAGATCTGATGAGCCGAGTGCGCGATCGCCTCCACAACTTCCTTATCCAAACCGGGCACGCGAATGTTGAACTGGGCGCCGAGGAACCACGCAGCACCGGTCTGTCCGATGTCCACCTGGATATCCACGGAGTAGTCATCCGGCAGCGCGACCTTCTTCAACTGGGCCGCGATCCCGAATGCCGTGATGTAACAGGCCGACCATGCTCCCGCGAACAGTTGCTCGGCTCTCGGATGCGGCTCGGTGGCGATGAAGTCGACGTTGTCGCCGGCGGACGTCGACAGCCTGAGGTCCACGACACCGTGTTCGCCACGCTGGACTGCGGGGTCGCGGTTGACCGTCGTGTGGGTGTTGCCGGAGAAGAGAACTTTTTCGATCTTGGTCATGATGAATTCCTTGATGGATAGGAGTGTTGTTTCGATTTGTATCGCATGCGATGTAATCGAATGCGTCGAATAATGCAGGGAGATCAAACGAATGTCAAGCGCGAAAGATTTGATCGCATGCGATTTATTGATAGGAGGGATGAACACGCATGACCTGCGCCGCTTCGAATAGAACTTACGGAAGCAGCGCGGCCTCACGCGGCGCTATATCAGCGCTGCAGAAATTGGGCAGACAAATGGGGTAGACCACTTGGCGAGAGCACGGTGGCGAGCTATGGACAACCGACCGACGGGCTAAAGCGGAGCCAACCTGGCGCAGACGCACGGGCAGGTTGGCATCCCCGTATCAACGGTCAACATTGGTACACAGAAAAATAAGCGTGCTACGAAAAACAAGCATTTATAAGCTTGACAGATATTTTCGCAAGGTTACATAAAAAGAACCTCATCCACACAAACCACCCGCGTAAAGCGCCAAAATCAACCCGCTTTCACCCCGCCGCCACCGGACAGCCCGCCTCAGTCAACGCCGCCTTCGCATGACTGCGCAAATCATCACTCGCAAGCGGCGCGTCCGGGCTGCGCACCCACGCCGCAATCCTCAGTTTCGCGCCGCCGGATTTCGGATAGCTGGCCACCGTGACCACTGGTGCCAAGGTCGTGCCACTCAACACGCGCGGCTCGTCCGCCACCAGTTTCTTCAACTCGCCAATCGCCGCGTCCACGTCCTTGCGTTGCGCGAGTTCGACATCCACTTCAATACGCTGCGTGCCGCCGCTGCTGTAGTTGATCACTGGATTGCTCCAGATCAGGCTATTTGGCACGAACACTGCATTGCCGTCGCTGCGTTCGATGCGCGTGGTAAAGAGTCCCACCTCCCGCACGATACCCGCAGCGGCGCCGCTGCCTTCGATCACGTCGCCGGTGCGAAACGGCCGCAGCATCAGCAGCATGATGCCCGCCGCGATGTTCTGCAGCGTGCCCTGCAGTGCCAATCCGATTGCGAGGCCGGCTGCGCCCAGCACCGCCAGCACGCTAGCGGTGGCGATGCCCACCTCGCTCAGCGCGGCGATAAATGCCACCACACGCACCGCCCACGTGCCCATTGCCTTGAGCATCGGGGCAAGCGTGGGATCGGCATGGGTATGTGCAAACGCCTTCGCGAACAGCGTGCCGATGCGATTCGAAAGCCACCAGCCCACCGCGAGGATCAGGGCTGCGACAACCATGTGGAGGACGTCATAAACCACCGTCACCATCAATGAAGGCTGGAAATGCAGGAGTCGTGTCAGGAAGTCGTCCATGGATCGCTCTCGTTATTCTTACGTAGATATATTCCCTGACGTGCTTTGAATGAATATGTTCCCGCCGGTCAAAATACAACGTGAATGAGGGCACCACCATTCGCTTCCCGATGTCGCCGAGTGCTTAAAACAGGGCTTTTTTATGGTCAGGACTACCGGACGGTAAGCGTTGCACGTCAGGTTGACCGGCGCGCGGCAAACGGTCAGGCTTGCCGAATCTCGCTCATGGCGTCGAACAATTTCCTATCCTTAGTTAAGGATCTACGTGCGGGTGTTTCATCGCGCGGCACGACTGTTGCTCCCGCGTAGGTTTTAGCGCGGAGGTCTCGTGAAAGGCAGTCAGCTGACCGTGTTTGCGGACAATCCCAGCCATCGCAAGGCACACAAGACGGTCGTGGAATGGCTTCTGGATCAGGCGACGCTGGCCGGCATCGGGGGCGCGACGGTGATCGAAGTCAGCGAGAGCATCGACGTGCAAGGTAAGTACCACGCCGCGCGTTTTTTCGAACTGGTCGACCAACCGGTCGTGGTGATGGTGGTGTCGGATGAGTCGCGTATCGACACGCTGCTCGGTCAGTTGCGGCGCGGGGGAGTGCGACTGTTCTACACGCGCTGTCCCGTCGAATACGACTTGCTTGGAATGGACGATTCGGCTTCAGGAGAACAATCATGAAGGACGTCCCACGGCTTTTGCATGATCAGGGTTTGTTCGACGTGGCGTTTGCCCAGGTGCGGGACATCGACACGTCTGTCCATAAAGGGGCGATGTTTGGGTGCCCGGCGGCCTTCGTCGGCGCGCATATGGCGTTCTGCGTCTACGGCAGCGGCATTGGCATCAATCTCCCCGCCGAGCGCGCGGCCGCGCTGGTTCACGCGGGCCGCGCCTTCGCATTTCAGCCCTATGGACGCGCGCCGATGCCCGAATGGGTCGAAATTCGCATCACGCGCGACCGCATCGGCGAAATTGCAGGTGTCCTTATCGAAGCCATCGAGCACGCGCGCAGAGACGTCAGAGCGGCGCCGAGCCACGCACGCCGTACGCGGTCGATGCACGCCAGCTAGCCCAGCCAGACGGCGCGTTGACACGAGGTAGGGAGGCCGCAATGAACGGCTATCAACTGACGTTCTATACGGAGAAAAACCGCAGACACGGGCATCGCACGGTGTGCGAGTGGCTACTGCAGCAGATTCGCGAACTGAACATCTGCGGCGCAACCGTGATCAATTGCGCGGAAGGTATCGGTCATGCCGGCGCGCATCACGCGGCGCACGTGCTCAAGCTCACCGACCAGCCGCTGCAGATCATCCTCGCCGTCACCGAAGAGGAGTCTCAGAGGCTGCTCGATATCGTGCGCGCCGAAGGCGTGCATGTTTTCTATGTGCGGGTGCCGGTCGAGTTCGGCCTCATCGTGGGCGACGCGCCGGACAACTCGTCCGGGCACGCGACGCTACTTTCCCGCGCATCGCGCCAGCTACCAGATCCGCACGGCTGACGCGACGGCGCGGATCACGCTCAGTTCCCCACGTACCCGGTCGGCGTGGTCACGTTCGCCTTGGCGACGGTCGCGTTGTTCGACACGACATACACCGGCGCTTCGGTCAGATTGAGGGAGAGCGTGCCGTTGCTGTAGTTCTTCGTCAACGGGTTGCCCATCATGTCGATGACCTTCACGGTGCCGCTCGTGCCCGGCGCATCCACGGCGAGGCTATAAGGCACGCTATACGTCGAGCTGAACCCCGCGCTGGCACTCCACACGTTATTGTTGTGCGTCCACAGCGCCGTGATCACTGAGCCGTTACCGAGTTGCTGGAACGAGTAGGCATAAACCCCCGAAGGCGTGCCGTTAACCGGACCCAGCGTATTGGTGCCATCCAGAACGTGCGTGAGCGCGCTCACTGCCATCGCGGCCGGCTTGGGGCTGATGTTGGTGGCGCCGAAGGCGCCTTGCGCATCGGCCAGATCGAAGAACGTCCCGTAGCCGATTTCGCCCGGATAATCCGCGCCGTAAAACACGTAGTCCTGATCGACGCCTTCGCCCAGCATGATGATGTGGGTCCGCGCCACGACCGCCGCTTGCGCGAACAGCACGTTGGAGGTCGGGTAGTTCGGACCATACGAGCTGCCCAGGTCATAGCTGATGCCCACTTCGGTCTGGAACAGCTTCATGCCCGGCTTGTAGTCCGTCGCCATTTCCGAGCGTAGCGCGCGAAGCTCGTTCGGCAACGCGCTGGAAGCATTGGTCGGATCGTTGACGAGACGTTCAGGCGGATGCGAAGGCGAGGTGCCCGCATCGTAGTAACCGTGCGTCGAAATAGCGTCGACATAGCTGCCGAAGCCCAGCGACGCGATGCGCTGCAGGCGGGTGGTGGTGAGTTCCGGGAAAGCGTCGGTCGGTCCCATCACGACCGCATGCGGGTCGGTCGAGTGAATGCCTTGATACACCGACTGATACATCGCGACGAAATTGGCGTCGGTATCGTTCCAGAACTCGTTCGGCTCCCACGTCACCTGGTAGTAGTTATTCAACTGATTCGGGAAATACGTAGTGCGAATCGTATTGGATTCCGTGCCCACGCGACTCATGTAGTCCTGGTAGTACGAAAGACTGGTCGGCGGATTGGTATCTTCCTCGAACGCGCCGGTCGGGCTGGCCCACGCCGGAATCCCGTCGAGGCGAATCAGGCGCATGACCTGACCCGAGGTATAGAACGGGTCGAGGTTGTTCGCTGCCGGGTTGAAGGTGTTCGGGCCATTCGGCTCCATGGTCGACATCTCGCGGGCGTCGATCGTCGACGAAATGCCGAGGTCGGCCAGCACGGGACCGTTGTCGTTTTCGCCCTGCATACCGAAGCGATGCTCGTCCTGATGTGCATAGGTCACGGCCGGCACGGCGCTGGCGAGGTTCGGCAGCACGCCGAATGTCGCGATACCGGTGGGTCGGGTGCCCAGCGTCGGCAACTGGCCGCCATTCGCTGCCAGCGTCGCAGAGGCTGCAAAATAGCCGGCGAGCGTGGACGTGCAACTGAGCGTCGAGGTGACGGGACCGCTCGCGACCCGGAAGCTGCCGCTAGCCGCCACGTTACCGAGCTGATCGCTGACGGCCCAGTTCACCTTGTCCGCGGTGGGCGCATTGGTGACGAATGCGAGCTGGAAGGTGCTGCCCGAGGCGAACATGCGTGTCGAATCGGCGCTCGGCGTATCGGCGGAAATCAGCGGGCTGCCCGCGGCTGCACTCGAAGTGGCGGGGGACTTGCAGGACATGGCTTCGCCGGCGCTTGCGTTGGCGGCCAGCGTGGCACTGGTGCCACTGGAGCCGCTTGAGCCCTTGCCGTTGTCGGCGGTCGTGGCGCTGGACGCGCTGCCGGATCCGCCACCGCCGCCGCATCCGGCCAGGGCCAATAGCAGTGAAGAGAGCAATAACGATTGGAATTTCATCAATGAGGCGCAAAGTAAAAATACCGGTTCTGCGACGTCTTGCACCAGGTGCGCCGCGGTGAACTCGATATGGGGGTTGTCATCAGGCAGGTGCTGCCGAAGCCGCAGCCTCGAGCTGTCGCTGCCCGCAGATATCGCGGCAGTTCAGAGCGCATGTGCCGGACGCTGGGCGCGTGGTACGGATGCCTGGAAGGCATCGGTACTCAGGGTGGATCTCGCCGCGAGTGACGGCGGCGATCCAGTTGGCCCTGCCGGGAGCGTTGCGCGAATAGTCCGGTGCCGGGCCGCAAAAGAGGTGAGTCTCAACCTCGATGTACAGGCGGCCGCAGTCCTGAACTTACCGATTTGGGAAGCGGTTTGTATTTTGCGAAGTGAATCCTACCGGACGGATTTTCTTAGGTCTGCAGAAAAGACGTAACCAGCTGTAACGTCTGAACAATGAGGCTGTGACGGTGCAAAACATGCACCGGGTGCGTGAAACAGGGGTCAAACTCGATTCTGATCGTGCGCGCTACAAGCTCTTTTGAGGGGAATGTGGTGCGGCACTTTTTATGATGCATACCTAAATAATGAGTAGCAAACATAGCGGCCAATCACCGTATTTCGAATGTCTTTCAAATTGATCGTCAATTCGGTTACCACGAACCGCTTGCGAAAACGGTTCCGAGCACCGCGGAAAACTATTTCTTGAAGAAGCGTTGCGTCGCGTTTATGATTGAGCATTCACTCATTAATGCTTTCGATCGCAAACACGCATGGCTCGTCCGAAAAGCGAAGACAAACGTAACGCCATCCTTGCCGCGGCCACTGAGGTGATCGCCGAGCAGGGGCTCGGTGCGCCGACGGCACGAATCGCGAAGGTCGCCGGCGTGGCGGAAGGCACGCTCTTTACGTATTTCGAAAGCAAAGACGCTTTGCTGAACGAGTTGTATCTCGACATCAAATCGGACATGCGGGAAGTGATGATGGCGTCGTACCCAAAAGCCGCGAGCATTCAGGTCCGGGTGCGGTACGTATGGCAGAAGTACGTGGACTGGGGCGTCGCCTTCCCGCACAAGCGCCGGGCCGTCGCGCAACTGGCCGTTTCCGAGCGTCTGAGCGGCCCAACCCGGGCAGCAGGCATGCAGGCATTCGCCGACGTCAACGAGATGATGCAAACGAGTATCGCCAGCGGTGTGCTGCGCGATCATCCGCCGGCTTTTGTCGTTGCCATCATGGGGGCGTTGGCGGAGACCACGATGGAATTCATCGAACGCGAGCCTGCCCACGCGGAACGGTACCGTGATGCCGGGTTCGAGGCGTTCTGGAATGCAGTCGTCGCCAAACGGTGACGTTTTTTTATGCGGTTAATGAGTGATTACATGCTCATTTAAACTTGAGGGAGTGCATCATGGCAAAAGTCTGGCTGGTGACGGGTAGTGCGCGTGGACTAGGGCGCAAGATTGTCGAAGCGGCGCTGGCAGTCGGGGAGCAGGTCGTCGCGACGGCGCGCAATCCGCGTGATCTCGCGGATCTCGTCGAGCAATACGGCGAGCAGGTCCGCGCGGTCGCATTGGACGTCACGGATGCTGCCGCCGCGCAGGCCGCCGTGCAGGCGACGCTCGAAGCCTTCGGGCGGCTCGATGTGTTGGTCAACAACGCGGGCTTCGGCCATCTCGCGCCGTTCGAGCAGACCCGCGAGAACGATTTCCGCGCGCAGATCGATACCAACTTCTATGGCGTGGTGAACGTCACCCGTGCGGCGTTGCCCACCATGCGCAAACAACGCAGTGGCCACATCATCCAGATATCGTCAGTGGGTGGGCGCATCGGCATGCCGGGGTTCAGCGCCTATCAATCGGCCAAATGGGCGGTTGGGGGCTTCACGGAAGTGCTGAGCAAGGAAGTGGCGCCGTTCGGCATCAAGGTCACGGCGCTCGAACCGGGCAGCATGAAAACAGACTGGGCCAACGAAGCCGGTAGCGCACTGCCCGAACTGCTGGAGGATTACGCTCCGTCCGTCGGGGCCATTGTCACGCTGCTCGGCCAGTACGTGGGCAACGAAACCGGTGATCCGGCAAAGGTGGCGCAGGTCGTGCGAAAGCTCGCGTATCACGAGCAACCGCCGGAACATCTGCTGCTCGGCAGCGATGCGCTGCACTATTTCGGCGAAGCCGAGAAGGCCCGCCAAGCCAGTGCCGCCGCATGGCGTGAGGTCAGTCTCTCGACGGATTTTGCTTCGCCCGTCGTGCCGGTCGCGTCCAATACGTCCAATTAAAGACGACCACCCACCGCTCCTCGCTTGACTCATCCATCACCTGGTTGTAATCGCGATTCGTGCGTGTGAAAGCCGCTCGTCAGCATAACGTTTGCTGACGCGGCTTTTCTTACGGACACCTGAACGACTGCAGTCGTCAGGCATGCCTCGCCGCACGGCCCGCTCACGGGCGCGCTGCAACTATTCGTCAGCTTAATCGGTCAATACAGGTGTGGCTGCTGGCGCTCAAGCAAACCACGAATTTGGCCGATATACCCGACAGGGATCGAAAATCCCGGTTCGCAAAACGCTCTCGGCCGATATGGATCGCGCTTCCGGCGTCTGTTACGCTACCGCATCCAGAATCCCGCGTGCCGAGGCGTGCGCGCACTGACCGGCGCTGCGCCTTCTAACCTGGCCGCGATTGCAGTTCCCCATAACGCGCGTTGGCGAACGCGCATGCTCGACATACCCAGACACATGGTGACGCGCCGACCGAATGCCGTAATTGTGATCAGCCTCGTGCTCGCGGGCGCGATCCTCGCGATCGCCCTCTGGGTGCTGGCGCAAATGCGCGAGGACGCACTGCGGCGGGCCCAGGACTCGGCCGGCAATGTGGCGCTGCTGGTCGAGCGCGATGTCGCGCGCAATCTCGAGCTCTACGATCTGTCGCTACTCGCGGTTATCGCGGGTCTCAAACAGCCGGGCGTGATGGAGTTGCCGCCCACGATCCGTCAATTACTATTTTTCGACGGCGCCGCGAGTGCTCAGGATATGGGTTCGATGCTGGTGCTGGATGCATCAGGCAACGCGATCCTCGATTCCGTGTCGGCCACCCCACGGCACATCAACTCGTCGGATCGCGACTACTTTCAGGTTCATCGCAATTCACCCGACGTCGGGCTGTATGTCAGCCGGCCTTATATGTCGCGCAAGCCCAACGCCGGCATGAGCATCGCGCTGAGCCGGCGCATCTCGCACCCGGACGGCAGTTTCGCCGGCGTCGTGGTCGGCACGCTGCGGCTCACCTATTTCCAGCGGCTCTTTGCCGGCATGAACCTCGGCAATAGTGGTTCGATGGCGCTGATGCTGGCGGACGGCACGGTGCTGATGCGCCGTCCTTACGACCCGAAAATCATCGGCATCAATCTGACCGGCACGGCCAACTTCACGCGCTTCATGCTGCAGGACAACGGCGATTTCTTCGGTACCGCCGCAATCGACGGCGTGGAACGCTGGTACGCATTTCGCCATATCGGGCGCTTTCCGTTGCTGCTCGACGTCGCGATTTCGACGCGCGACATCTACGCCGGCTGGCGGCACCGGGCATGGGTTATCGGCAGCCTGATCGGTGCGCTCGACGTGGCGATCATCGCGCTAGCCTTGCTGTTTTCGCAGCAGCTCAGGCGCCGTCTCGTGGTGGAACAGGCGCTACGCGAGCTGGCGCGCACGGACGGGCTCACTGGGCTGAACAACCGCCGCAGGTTCGAGGAGCAGGCAGACCAGGCGTGGCTTCTGATGCAACGTAGCGGGCGGCCGTTGTCGATGCTGCTGATCGACGTCGACAACTTCAAGGGCTTCAACGATCTCTACGGTCACTCGGCCGGCGACGATGCGCTGGTGGCGGTGGCACGCTGCATCGACGACAACGTGCGGCGGCCCAGCGACGTGGCCGCGCGCTATGGCGGGGAGGAATTCGCCGTGCTGCTGCCCGACACGGACAGCAGCGGCGCGGCGCAGATCGCCGAGCAGATTCGCGCCGCCGTGCAGGCACTGGAGATGCGCCACGTGGCCAGCGCACATCACGTGCTGACCATCAGCATCGGCATTGCCAGTACGGCCAGCCATCGCTTCGCGACCTACCGCGCGTTCGTCAACGCTGCCGATACCGCGCTCTACGAGGCCAAGGATGCGGGCCGCAATAGCGTCCTTTGTTACCCGGTCGCGGTGCGCGAGGATAGTCCGGGGATGGTGACGCAGCCGGGCAGCTAAGCGTAGCTAAGGTTAGCAAGGCAGCCAACGGCAGCAGCGCGACCAGAAAGCACTGCAACGCGCAAGTCGCAGCAGCGAATCGCAGCAAACAGCGAATCAATCGGTCGCGCCATCGAAAAATTAACGGACGAAAAAAAACCGCTCACGCGGGGAGCGTGAGCGGAAAGTCGGAGAGTTACAACATCGCATGCGCAATTCATGGGGTCACGCAGCAAAGTCAGTTTAGCTAGCCAGCACGCCTGGATAAATCAGACAAATCCCAATCCCCACAAGGCTCAGCGCGACGCGATGAGCCCTGCAACATCCTGTGCCGTTTATTCCCATCATCAGCCCGTCAAGTCGCGGACCGAACAGCCGTAAATGGACTGGACGCGCGCTCGCGCGCACGGTCGACGCCGCATCGGCGCGACGGTCCGTCAATGGAGGGGATGGGGATATGAAGTGGTTCGAACGCATGACGGTGTTGCAAAGTCTGTTGTGGGCATTCGCGATCGTGATCGGTTTTTGCGCGGTACTAGGCGCCACCGGTCTGATGACGCTGGCGTCGATGCATGATCTGACCAACGAGATCAGCAGCCGCCACATGGACGGTCTGTACTGGATGGAAGAAGCGAACCGCAACAAGATCGATGCGGACCTCGCCGCGGCCAATCTCGGTTACGCGGAAGACGAGGCGGGCCGTCAGCGACTCGACGCCAACATCGTCGCCTCGCTCAAGAGCCTGCACGACGCCTATGATCGCTATCGCGCCACGCTATCCACCCGCCAGGGCGAGGCGTTGTTCGACGATGTGCTGCGTAGTTCGGCAGTGTGGGAAGACATCGTGCATCAGCAGATCGGCGGAGAGCCGATTCCAGCGGGCGTCGACAACAAGGAATTGGTGCGGCGCGCGATTGCCTCGAGCGAGGCGTTGCGCGACCGGATCGTGCAGGTGATCGACTATCGCCGGCAGCAGGCGAGCGACGCGCAAGCGCAGGCCGCAGCCAGCTACCGGCAGATGCGCATCGTGCTGGCGTCGCTCGTGCTGGGGGCGCTCGTGGCCGGCATGCTGCTCGCGTGGCTGATTGCGCGGCGACTCGCGCGGCAACTCGGCGGCGAACCAGGCTACGCCGCGCAGATCGCCAACCATATCGCGGCTGGCGACCTGAGCGTGCAGGTCGACACGCGCGCCGGGGATACCGGCAGTCTGCTGTTCGCCTTGCGCAATATGCGCGAACGGCTGGCGGGAATCGTCGCGGGAATCAGCACGTCGAGCGAGTCGATCCTGCTCGCCTCCGGTGAAATTGCCCAAGGCAATACCGATCTGTCGCAGCGTACGGAAGAGCAGGCGGCGTCGCTCGAAGAAACCGCCTCGAGCATGGAGCAGTTGACCGCGACCGTGCGGCAGAACGCCGACAACGCGCAGCAGGCGAGCGGCGTCGCGCATGGCGCGTCGGAGGTGGCGGTGCGCGGTAGCGCCCTCGTGGACGATGTGGCCGAGACCATGCGCGAACTGGCGGCCGGTTCGAGGCGCATGACCGACATCATTGCCGTGATTGAAGGCATCGCCTTCCAGACCAATATTCTGGCGCTCAACGCAGCCGTCGAAGCCGCTCGCGCTGGCGAACAAGGTCGCGGCTTCGCGGTGGTGGCGGGCGAGGTGCGCTCGCTCGCGCAGCGAAGCGCGTTGTCGGCCAGAGAGATCAAGGAACTGATCGAAAATTCGACGGCCCGGGTCGGCAGCGGCGCGGCGCTTGCCGAGCGAGCTGGACAGACGATGGCCGAAGTCACCCGGGCCGTGAAGCGCGTCACCGACATCATGGGTGAAATCTCTGCTGCATCGCACGAACAGAGCACGGGCATCGAACAAGTGAACCGCGCGATCGCGCAGATGGACGAGGTCACCCAGCAGAATGCTGCGCTGGTGGAGCAGGCCGCGGCTGCGGCGGCTTCAATGGCGGACCAGGCGCGCGAACTGAAGACGGCGGTCGCGGTGTTCGCCATCTAGGCGCTGCAGGGGCAAGCGGCCCGTGCTTGCCGCAGCGCTTCCATGACGCCGCTT
This sequence comes from Paraburkholderia sp. GAS41, assembly GCF_050436545.1. Classification (NCBI taxonomy): domain Bacteria; kingdom Pseudomonadati; phylum Pseudomonadota; class Betaproteobacteria; order Burkholderiales; family Burkholderiaceae; genus Paraburkholderia; species Paraburkholderia sp. GAS41. The sequence continues at coordinate 35,524 of NZ_JBNDMK010000035.1, read as the reverse complement.
GTCAGGGCCAGGCGCTCTCCGTACACTCGCGCGTAATTTAAACCAAGCGTCGAACAAGGCGTCGAGCAGAGTGCCGGCTTTCACCGCCGCTCTGGCTAAGTAGCGACGCCGCGACAGCGTCGTCCGCGCCGGACGCAAACCACGCCGATAGAGGAGACCCCCCGTCATGGCCGATTCCTATTTCCCACGCTGGCGCACGCAGCCGAGCCCCGCCGAGGGCCGCGTCGTCAATACCGACGAGCGGCTCGCCTGGCCGCAGATGTTGGCGATGGGCATCCAGCACGTCGTCGCCATGTTCGGCTCGACCGTGCTCGCGCCGCTGCTGATGGGCTTCGATCCGAACCTGTGCATTTTCATGTCGGGGATCGGCACGCTGCTGTTCTTCGTGGTGGTGGGCGGCCGCGTGCCGAGCTATCTCGGTTCGAGCTTTTCGTTCATCGGCCTCGTGATTGCCGTGACCGGCTACGCGGGACACGGTCCCAATCTGAACATTCCCGTGGCGTTAGGCGGGATCGTCGCGTGTGGCGTGGTGTACGCGATCATCGGCCTGATCGTCACGGCGGTCGGCACGAAATGGATCGAAACACTGATGCCGCCGCTCGTGACCGGCGCGATCGTCTGCGTGATCGGCCTCAACCTCGCGCCGATCGCCGTAAAGGGCGTGAGCGGCAGCAACTTCGACTCGTGGATGGCGCTCGTCACCGTCCTGTGCGTCGCCGGCGTGGCGGTGTTTGCGCGCGGCATGCTGCAGCGTTTGCTGATTCTGGTGGGCCTCGTTATCGCTTACGTGATCTACGCCATCGTCACGAACGGTCTCGGCATGGGTAAGCCCATCGACTTCTCGATCGTCGCGAATGCTGCGTGGTTCGGCATGCCGCACTTCACCGCACCGGTCTTCAACGCGCAGGCGATGGCGTTGCTTGCGCCGGTTGCCGTGATCCTCGTGGCGGAAAATCTCGGCCATATCAAGGCGGTGAGCGCGATGACCGGCCAGAACCTCGATCGCTACGTGGGCCGTGCCTTCATTGGCGACGGTTTGGCCACCATTGTCTCGGGCTTCTCGGGCGGCACCGGCGTCACGACATACGCGGAAAACATCGGCGTGATGGCGGTGACGAAAATCTATTCGACGCTGGTATTCGTGATCGCCGCCTTGATCGCGCTGGTGCTCGGCTTCTCGCCGAAGTTCGGCGCGGTGATCCAGACGATTCCCGGACCGGTGCTGGGCGGCGTGTCGATCGTGGTGTTCGGGCTGATCGCGGTGACCGGCGCGCGTATCTGGGTCGTCAACAAGGTGGACTTCTCCGATAACCGCAATCTGATCGTCGCCGCCGTCACGCTCGTGCTCGGCGCAGGCGATTTTTCGCTGAAGCTGGGCGGCTTTGGGCTCGGCGGAATCGGCACCGCTACGTTCGGCTCGATCATCCTGTACGCGTTGTTGCGCCGCAAGCCGGCCCAGCAGCCGGCGGTCTGAGCGTACTACCGGGAAAACGGCGGGCGCCATGCGCTGCCAGTCTGTAGCCCTGGCTGGCAGCTAACCGTGTTGCCGTGCAGCGAGTCGCGCACAGGCGCACGCCGAGCTTCAGGCACGCGCCACGCCGCGTGTAATCAACGCGGTCTCCGAGAGATCCACCTCGCGCATCAGCTTGTTGAGCGTCACGTCGTTGATCTTCTGCTCATTGCGCAGCGCGAGCAGCACGGCGCGTTCGGCACGCATCGCGGTCAGCTTCATCTGAAACTCCAGCGCCTCCGCGCGCCGCGCCTGCTCGCTCGGCGCCTTGCTCGCGTCACCGAGGGTGGCGAGGCGCCGGCGGTAAATATCCATCACCCGTGCCGCCACATCCGCGGAATACGCGAAGGACGATTCATCGAGATCGGCGCTCGCGGTTTCATGCAGATCGTCGATAGCGCGGATCGCCGCTTGCGCCGCGAACTTGCGGGCGAGCCGTTCCTCGGCGGCGTGCGGATCGCGTCCGCGCCGCCAGCCGCTCAGCAGAAGCGGCAAGCCGATCACCGCCACCAGCAGCGAGACCAGAATCACGCCCGTGGCGATGAAGATCGCGAGATCCCGGCCTGGCAGCGGAACGCCGTTGGGTAAAACTTCCGGCAGCGACAGCACGCCCGCCATCGTGACCGCGCCACGCACCCCGGCGATGGTCGTGACCGTGACGGTCCGCAGGCCGGGCACCGCGCTGCTCAAGCCCTGTGCGGCTGCCCCGCGGCTCGCGTACCAGCGCAGCAGCCATACCCAGACGAAGCGCAGCGCATACAGCGCGAGCGCCACCGCCGAGATGTAGCTGATGAGCCGCACGACCTGCTCGTCGCCGGTCTCGTGCGCGTCGATCAGCGCCCGGCCGAGAATATGCGGAAATTGCAGCCCGAGCAGGATGAACACCATGCCGTTGAAGACGAACTCGATCATCGACCACGTGTTGTTGGAGCGTACGCGTGCCGACACGGGTGGGGCGTTCGCGATCATGGTGTAGTTCATCATCATCCCGGCGGCCACGGCGGCGAGGATCCCCGACCAGCCGAAATGCTCCGCGAACAGGTAGGCCGCAAACGGGATCAGCAGGGTCATCACGACACCCGGCGCGGGGTCGCCTTCCTCGTTGAGGTTCAGGAAATGCGCGGACGCGTAGCCGAACAGCCAGCTCACCGCGGCACCGGTCGCGAGGCCGCCCAAAGCGATGATCACGAAGCTGATCGACGCATCGCGTAGCGAGAACACGCCGGTCAACGCGGCGGCAATCGCAAACTTCAGCGCGACGAGACCAGACGCGTCGTTCATCAACGCCTCGCCTTCGAGGATGTGCATCAGGTTGGCTGGAATCCGGTTCTTGCCGGCGATGCCGCTCAGCGCGACCGCGTCGGTCGGCGACAGCACGGCGGCCAGCGCAAAGGCGACTGGCAGGGAGATCGCCGGCACCAGCGCATGCACGAAGTAGCCGACTGCCAGCACCGTCATGAACACCAGCCCCAGCGCGAGCAGCAGGATGGCGCGGCGCGCCATGAAGAACTCGCGTTTCGGAATACGCCATCCATCCGCGAACAATAACGGCGGAATGAAGAGCATCATGAAGATTTCCGAATTGAAGGTGACGTGCAGACCGAGCCTTGGCCACGCGAGCAGCGCCCCGACGACGATCTGCACGAGCGGCAGCGGCAGCTTGAAAGGCAGCACGCGAACGCCGACACCGGAGACGGCGACCGCGAGCAGCAGGATCAGAACGGTGAAAACAATTTCCATCGGGCTCGTTTGCTGAGATAGGGCGTGTTTTTGTCCACCGGTATTCGTGCGCGGCTCGGTGGACCCGTCAGGGATGAGTCGAAGTTTAACTTGAGCTTTCAACCTGGCGGAGCGTGACGTGCGACGAGCGGTGAGCGTTGAGTCACGGTGGGCGATCACCCGGGCGGCGTGCACCGATGAGGTGCGTCGTGCGCCCGGACACGACGCAGGCCGCTTTTGTCGGTGCAGCCTTGCATGCAAACTTCGTCGAAATGTGCGGCTGCGTGCGCACGGAGCTTGCTTAAGGGGTAGCGATGACGCACATTTTGAGAACCGGCACCGAGGGTATTCGCCTTCGCGATAGACCGGCTCCGATCTCGCGTGAGAGGAATGCATGACGATTGCGCAACAGGAGAGAACCGCCGCCGCACCGCACGGCTTCGAGGTCAGTGTGTCTTCGGGGCTGCAGCGGTATTCGGTACGGCATGGCGAGTGGGAGCTGACGAGCGTGTTTCAGCCGATCTTCAGCTTGTCGCATATGCGCGCGGTCGGGTACGAGGGTTTGCTGCGGGCTCACGATGCGCTCGACCGGCCGGTATCGCCGCTCGACGTATTCGGCCAGGCCGCGCGGCTCGGTGACGTGCTGCAGGTAGACCTGCTGGCCCAGGCGCTGCATCTGGAAAACTTCAACGTGCTCGGCGCCGAGAAGGAGTGGCTGTTTTTGAACGTCCATCCGGGGGCGTTGACCGATCCGTATCACGCCGCCGCGCTGCTCGCGAATCTGCGGCGGCTCGGTCTGTCGCCGCGGCGCATCGTGCTCGAAGTGCTGGAACAGCGCGCGGAAGATCTGGAGCGTCTCGCGGATGCCGTGCGCAAGTTTCGCGAACTCGGCTTTCTGATTGCGCTCGATGATTTTGGCGCGGGGCATTCGAATGTCGAGCGGATCTGGCAACTGAACCCGGACATCGTCAAGCTCGACCGCATCATGCTCTCGCATGCCGCGCATCGCGCCGACATGGCGACGATCCTGCCGGGCCTGGTCGCGCTGTTGCACGAAGCGGGCAAGCTGGTGCTGATCGAAGGCGTGGAGACCGAACATGAGGCGCAGATGGCGCTCGCCTGCGACGCCGATTTCGTGCAGGGCTTTTTCTTCGGCCGGCCGAATCCGGGGGCGGCGGACAGCGCGCAAGCCTTGACTTGCATCAGCGAAGTCACGGAGCGTTATCGCGATCAGGCCGAAGCGCGCGAGCGGCGCAATGCGAGCCGGCTCGCGCCGTATATCCGCGCTTTCGAACGGGCGGCCGAGCGGCTTGCCGCCGGCGAGCCGCTCGATGAAGTGTGCTGGAATTTCCTCGCGCTCGATCACGCGGCGCGCTGCTTCCTGCTGGATGCAAAGGGCCGTCAGGCCGGCCGCAACGTGGTGCTGCGCGCCGATCGTGCGGCGCACGAGACGCGCTTCCTGCCGCTGGCCGATGCGCAGGGCGCGAACTGGTTGCGTCGACCGTATTTTCGCGCGGCGATCAATGCGCCGGAGCGGGTGCATGTGACGCGGCCGTATCTGTCGATCAACGAGGCGCTGCCGTGCGTCACGCTGTCGGTGGTGACGCATGTCGGCACCCAGACGTGCGTGCTGTGCGGCGATATCGACTGGGTGGATGAAGAGCGGTTCTGAGCAGAAGCCAAGCGGGCGTCGCGCGCGAGATTTCCCGCGGGCGCCAGCAATCCCTGGCACGACTGGGTGCTTTCCTGAGCGATGATGTCGTTTTTAACGACGCTCAGCCGCCATGTCTGAATCTCACGTTTTGCTGGAAGTCATCGCCACCACGGTTGCCGATGCGCGCCTCGCCGCGCAGGCGGGAGCCAACCGGCTCGAATTGATTACCGCTATGGGCGAGGGCGGCCTGACGCCCAGCGTTGGGTTGATCGAGGCGGTAGTGGCGGCGGTGGCGATTCCGGTGAACGTCATCGTGCGGCCGCATAGCCGCTCCTTCGTATTCGATCCGGACGATTACGCCGTGATGCTGCGGGACGTGCGCGCGGTTGCGGCGGCGGGCGCGCATGGGGTGGTAATCGGCATGTTGACGCCGGACGGTGCAATCGACCGCGAAGGTCTGGCGCGCGCCATCGACGCTGCGGATGGTCTCGCGATTACGTTTCATCGCGCCTTCGATGAAACCCGCGATCTGCGCGACGCGCTCGATGTATTGCTGGGGTTCGAGGCCGTCACGAACGTGCTGACCTCAGGCGGCAAGCCATCCGTGTTGCAGGCTGAAGCGACGATTCGCGCGCTGGTGCAGCAGGCGGCGGGTTCGCACTGCACCGTACTGGCGGGCGCGGGTTTGACGGTCGATGCCGTGGCCGGGTTCGTTCAGGCTACCCAGGTGAAGGCCGTGCACTTCGGCTCCGGTGTGCGGACGGGCGGGAATGGACTCGCGCCGGTCGATCCGGTGAGGGTGGCGAGGGTGAGAGCGCTACTTGGATGACTGATGCCGAAACGCCGCCACGAACCAACCCCTTCGCAGCGGCGCCCACCGTCACACACTCACTTCGCCACAACCACCGGGATCCCGCGCAAGGTCCCCACGCCCTTCGCTTCATCCAGCGCCTGCCTGACCGCGGCACTCGTCGCCGCTTCGATCTGCAGACGCGCGGCCAGCTCACGTTCGCTGCGCTTCACCCCGGCCAGATTCGCCAGCTTCACATGCCCATAGCCACGCACACGCGCATGCAGATCCGCCAGTTTGGCAATCTCCTCGACGTTCAGCGCGTCGAGCTTCGCGAACGCGTTCTGCATGGTGACTTCGTAGTCGTCGGCGAGGGCGCGTTCCATGCGGCGCTCGAGCGTGCGGCCAAACGGATCGAGTAGGGTGCCGCGTAATGTGCGGAATTTCGCTATGACGCCGAGTACCGGCCACAGCCACTGACCGAAGGTCTTCTTCACCGGCGTCGCACCCTGCTTCGGACGTGACAACGTGGGCGGCGCGAGATTGAATTTTACGCCGAAGTCCTTGCCGGCCACCCCTTCGAATTGGGCTTCGAGCGAGGCGCGGAAAGCGCTATCCGTATGCAGACGCGCGACTTCATATTCGTCCTTCGCCGCCAGCAGGCGATAGAACGTCGTCGCCACAGCGCGCGCCACACGTTCACTGGCGGCCGCGTCGCCGCTACCCGTTGCCGCGCGGCGCGCCGCATCGACCAGTGCACGATAACGCTTCACATAAGACTCGCCGCCATACACCGCAAGGCGTGCTTCACGATGCGCGATCAGTTCATCCAACGTATCGATCCGCGCGGGTCGCTGCCCCGCATGGCGCTCCTGCCACAGAGCGTCGAGCGCCGCAGGATCAGCCGCTGCAAGACGGCCCACCGAAAACGCCAACTGGTTCATCTGCACGGCGACATTGTTCAGTTCGATCGCCCGCATCATCGCGGCGAACGACACCGGCACGAGGCCGAGTTGCCAGGCAAAACCGAGCATCAGAATATTGGCGCCGATCGTATCGCCGAGAAAGCGTGTCGCCAGTGCCTGGGCGTCGCAACTCGACATGCGTTCATCGCCTGCCGCGTGACGCATCTTGTCGATCAGCGCGTTGGCATGCAGGTTCGCGTCCGGGTTCTGCACAAAAGTCGCATTCGGAATCGCATGCGTATTCACGACGATCCGCGTACGGCCATGGCGCACCGTTTGCAGCGCATCGGAACTCGCGCCGACCACCATGTCGCAGGCAAGCAGCACATCGGCCTGCTGCGTGTCGATGCGCACCTGGTTGAGCCATTCGTCGCGCGCGGCGAAGCGCACGAACGACAACACCGAGCCGCCCTTCTGCGCAAAGCCCATGAAGTCGAGCACCGAAGCGCTCTTGCCCTCCAGATGCGCGGCCATGCTGATCAGCGCGCCCACCGTCACGACGCCTGTGCCGCCGACGCCTGTGACCAGAATGTCGTACGGCGCGGCATCGAGTCGCGTGGACGGCACGGGCAGACCATCCACGCGGGCGGCCAGCGCAGCGGCATCGAATGCCGCGCCGGCGGCTTTCTTGAGCTTGCCGCCTTCGATAGTCACGAAGCTCGGGCAAAAACCGTTCACGCAGGAATAATCCTTGTTGCACGACGACTGATCGATACGGCGTTTGCGGCCCAGCGCCGTCTCGACCGGTTCAACCGACAGGCAGTTCGACTGCACGCCGCAATCGCCGCATCCCTCGCAGACCTCTTCGTTGATGAAGAGGCGCTTGTCCGGGTCGGGGAATTCCCCTTTCTTCCTGCGGCGACGCTTCTCGGCCGCGCAGGTCTGGTCGTAGATCAGGACGGTGACGCCGTCGATATCGCGCAGCACGCGCTGCACCGCATCGAGTTCGCTGCGATGGTGGAACGTGGTGCCTTGCGGAAACAGCCCATGATGGCCGTCGTATTTCTCGGGCTCGTCGCTGACCACCACGAAGCGCGAGACGCCTTCGGCTTCCACCTGACGGGCAATCTGCGGCACCGAGATGCTGCCGTCGACCGGCTGGCCGCCGGTCATCGCCACCGCGTCGTTATAGAGAATCTTATAGGTGATGGTGGCTTTCGCCGCGACCGCCTGGCGGATCGCCAGAATGCCGGAATGGAAGTAGGTGCCGTCGCCGAGATTCTGGAAAACGTGCCGGGTTTTCGTAAACATCGAATGCGAAGCCCAGTCCACGCCTTCGCCGCCCATCTGGATCAGTCCGGTCGTGTCGCGCTCCATCCACGAAGCCATGAAGTGGCAGCCAATCCCGGCTTGCGCGATCGAACCGTCCGGAACTTTCGTCGACGTGTTGTGCGGGCAGCCAGAACAGAAATACGGCGTGCGCTTGACCGCATCCGCGGCGTTCGAAAGGATTTGCGGCGCCACCAGATCGACCACGCGCTCACGGCGGTCGAGCGCGGGCTTGTGCCGCGCGAGCCAGTTCGCGAACACCGGCAGGATGCGCGAGGGCCGCAGTTCGCCGAGCGACGACAACAGCAGCGAACCGTCCTCGGCGTTCTTGCCGACCACGACAGGACGCGCGCCGTCGCGCCGGTTGTACAGGTAGTCCTTGATCTGCTGTTCGATGACCGGGCCTTTTTCCTCGATCACCAGTACTTCCGCGAGGCCCTCGACGAACCGGTCGATGCGCGACATCTCCAGCGGGAACGACAGCCCGACCTTGTAGATCCGCACGCCTGCCGCGTCGAGATCGGCGACGGTGAGGTCGAGCCGGCGCAGCGCTTCCATCAGATCCAGATGCGCCTTGCCGCAGGTGATGATGCCGACATTCGCATGCGGGCTCGGCGCGATCCATTTGTCGATGCTGTTGCTGCGCGCAAATTGGCGCGCGGCGTCGAGTTTGGCGGCGAGCCGCGCTTCGATGGTGAGGCTTGGCAGATCGGGCCAGCGGTTATGCAGACCACCTGCTGGCAGCACGAAATCTTGCGGGACGCTCCACTGTGTTTGCAGCGCGTCGAGGTCGACGGTCGAACCGGATTCGACCGTTTCGGAAATCGCCTTGTAGCCGACCCACGCGCCCGAGAAGCGCGACAGCGCCCAGCCGTACAGGCCGAATTCCAGCATGTCGGCGACGTTCGACGGGTTCACCACCGGCATATGCCAGCCCATCATCGCAAAGTCGCTTTGATGCGGCATCGACGACGACACGCAGCCGTGATCGTCGCCCGCCACCACGAGCACACCGCCATGCTGCGACGAACCGTAGGCGTTGCCGTGCTTGAGCGCATCGCCCGCGCGATCGACGCCGGGGCCCTTGCCGTACCACATCGCAAACACACCTTCGACGGTGCGCTCCGGGTCCGATTCGACCCGCTGCGTGCCGAGCACGGCGGTGCCGCCAAGTTCTTCGTTGATCGCCGGCAGGAAGCGGATTTCACTCGCTGCGAGCAGTTTCTTCGCCTTCCACAATTGCTGGTCGACCATGCCGAGCGGCGAGCCGCGATAGCCGCTGATGAAGCCGGCGGTGTTCATGCCGCGTGCCTGGTCGACGGCGCGTTGCATCAGCGCGAGACGCACCAGCGCCTGCGTGCCGGTGAGAAAAATGCGGCCGCGCGTCGCGGTGAGGTTATCGGACAGCTTGTAATCGGCGAGGGCGGGCGTGCCGTCGATGGGCAGGCGAGCGGTCATGGTGAGTCTCCGTTTTTATGCGTTCGCGCGAAGTGGATGGGGACCACGAAGGCCTCGCGTCGAAAGAGACTCTATTTTTTAACGCCGATCAGAGAATATTTTTGCTGGTTTAGCGGTTTGTTGGCTCACGGGAGTGAAGTACTCCGCGAATTCGCATTGATTTGAGATAGATCTGCCGGGGTGCGGGACAACCCCAGCTCAGGTGCCGGGTACCGCATGCGGGTCGACCTCGGCCGGCCGGAAGGGCTTGGTCAACGGTTCGAGCACCTCGACGTCGTCGAAATGCGAGTAGTCGATATGGCTGATGCCATCCACTTCGCGCATCACGTCGACGTATTTGTGCCCCCAGAGAATATTCTTCGCTTCCCACTCGTGACGATCCTGCATGGTCTGCGAGGTTTCTTCGTCGGCGCCTTCGATGGAAATGAGCAAGGAAGCGTCGCGCGCTTTCATCGACTCCGGCGTTTCGCCGAACAGCGGGCTGGTCTCGTCGATCACGTGCATCAGGGTCCAGCCGAACAGGAAGATGGGATGCTGTTCGCGCACGAGCGTCAGGTCGTAGAGTTTGCGCAGTGTGTAGCCTTCGACGGTTGTTTCGAGGCGCATCATGCGCATTTTGGCGCGCGCTTCGGCAATCACATTCTGGCGCGCGTTGGCGGCGCGCGCCATCAGCGTCATGTGGCCGTCGAGCGGCCGGACCACCGCGTAGCGGGCAAACATGATCTTGGCGCGGGGCCGCGAAAAGCGCGCGAAGATCAGGCCGGTCGCGAGAGCAATGCCTGACATGCCGACGAAGATTTCGAGGGTGGCGATCCAGTGCGCGTAGATCGTCTGCGGATGCATGTCGCCGTAGCCGACCGTGGCGAGCGTTTCGACGCTAAAGAAAAACGCACCGCCGAAGCCAGTGGGAAACTGGTTCGCAATCGACGCCGTGCCGAGCATGTAGAGCGAGGCGAACGTTGCGTTGAGCAGCAGGAACATCATGGCCAGCGAGACGAAGAACACCGGCCACTTGACCGTCAATGCGCGGTGGTAAATGTCCTGCCAGAAGTGAACCGGTATGCCGTGCGCGACGACCATACGCGAGTTGATGCGCATCTCGCGGCTGCCACGAGGCAGGCGCTTGCGCGAGCCCGGCAAGACGGTGTCGTCGCCGGTGCGCATCTCGGCACCGGGGCTGGTGGCGCGGTCTGACGTTTCGGTAGCCATTGCATGTTTTTTCGGCATGAAAACGCGCAAAGCGTAGCATGCCGCGGGGCTCGGGACGAGTATCGCGCACAAGCCATAGAGCAGGCGCGCGGCACCTGCCGGAGCCGCCTAGAATTCGATCTCGCCGAGGATGCGATGAGCCAGTGCCTTCGCTTCCTCGAGCGCTTCTTCTTCGCTCGCCGAGGTGGCCTCGACTTCGTAGACCGTGTTCTCGAGGCCCTCACCTTCATCGCGCGAGAGCGAGACCACGCCCCTGAATTCCCCGCCGTCTAGCGGACGCACTGTGGCGGTGGCCGTGTAGAGTCCTTTGGTGTAGGTGACGTCCTCCATGATGCTTCTCCGGCAAGGGGGAGATTCCATCCTAGCACGCCGTTTCCGGACTCACCGGCCTTCTCTGAAGCCGCCCGTCAGCCTTCCAGCAAGGCCACCACTTCGTCCAGCGACGGTGAGTGCGCACCCGAATGACGGCAGGCTGCGGCGCCAGCTGCCAGCGCGAACGCGAGATGTTCCTGCGACGTACGTTGCGGCGCCGTCATCAGGCTGAACAGGAAGCCGCCAATCGACGCATCGCCCGCGCCGACCGTATCGGCCACTTCGACGCGCGGCGGTTGCGCCTCGACGATCGTGTCGCCTTCGAACAAGGTCGCCTTCTCCGCGCCACGCGTCACCAGCACCGTCGCCTTGGGATTCATGGCGCGCAGTTCGGCGAGCGCCTCGGCTTCGGTGCCTTTGAACAGGAGGCGCAGGTCCTCGTCGGAGACCTTGATCAGGTCGGCGAGGGCAGCCATCTTGCGCAGCGTCGGCTCGTAGCCGTGCGCCATCAGGTTGCGGTAGTTCGGATCGAAGCTGATCTTGACGCCGCTTGCGCGCAGTTCTGCCGCCAGCGCCGCAAGCGTATCGCCGAGCGGCTGACGCACGAGGCTGATACAGCCGAAGTGCGCCCATTTCACATGGCTGATCCAGCCTTCCGGCAGTTGGGTGGGATCGAAGGCGAGGTCGGCGCCGTTCTCACCCATGAAGAAGTACGCCGGCGGATGCGTCTGATGGACGATCGCAAGCAGCGGCGGCCGCTCGACGCGCTGCATGAAGCGCATGTCGAGGCCCGCCGCGACGCTGGCGTTCCACAGTTCGTCGGAGAAGTTGTCGGTGCCGAGCGAGCCGACGCACGCCGTGCGCAGGCCGAGGCGCGCGACCGCGCGGGCCACGTTCCAGCCGGCGCCGCCGGGGCGCGACAGCCATTGCGAATCGCCGGTGCGCACGAGGTCGGTGAGGATGTCGCCGGGCGAAACGAAGAGCGGAAATTCTGTGCTGGCAGTCATGGTGCTCACCCTGCGGATTCGTTCGTGGAGGACGGCGCGTGCGGCAGTGCATGCGTCAGCACTTCGTAGCATGCGCCCATCGTGTGATAGTCGGTCTTGCCAGCGGGACTCTTTTCGTCGCTGTACTTGCGGTTGTCGCAAGTGAGGATGCGATACCACGCGCCGTATTGGTGGTCGACGAAATGTGCCCAGCTATAGCGCCAGATCTCGTCGTACCAGTCCCAGAAACGTTCGTTGCCGGTGCGCTTGCCGAGCAGCGCGGCAGTCGCGAAGGTTTCGGCCTGCACCCAGAAATACTTGTCGTGATCGCAGACCGTGCCGTCCGGGCCGAAGCCGTAGTACAGCCCGCCGTGATCGTCGTCCCAGGCGTGTGTCATGGCTGCGTCGAACAGTTCGATCGCACGCGGCAACAGCCACGGCAACGGACGATGCCGTTCGAGGATCAGCAGCAGCTTCGCCCATTCGGTCTGGTGACCCGGCTGGAAGCCCCACGGACGAAAGATGTTCGAACTGTCTTCCTCGTTGTAGTGCCAGTCCACCGACCAGTCCGCGTGGAAATGCTCCCATACGAGGCCTTGCGAGAGCTTCGCCTGACGCAGCGTAATGTTCGAAGCGACCCGCTCCGCGCGGTCCAGGTACACGAGGTGGCCGGTCGCCTCGTAGGCGGCCAGCAGCGCCTCGGTGGTGTGCATGTTGGCGTTCTGGCCGCGGTACGAACTCACGCGCCAGTCGGGCGTCGCTTCGTCGGCGTAGAGGCCGGCGGCGGCGTCCCAGAAGCGGTGCTCCATCAGCTCGAAGGTGGCGCCGATCATCGGCTTCGCTTCTTCGATACCAGCCATCGCGGCGTGCGAATACGCCAGCAGCACGAAGGCGAGGCCATAACAATGACGGGTGGCGTCGAGCACCTGCTTGCTGCCGTCGCGCCAGTCGAGTTCCCAGTCGTAGCCTTTAAGTTCGGCATCCCAGTGCACGTCGCGCAGGAAGGCGAGGCCGTGGCGCGCGTACTCCAGATGGTGCGGATCGCCGAACTCGCGGTAGGCCATCGCATAGTTGAACACGTAGCGACAACTGCTGACGAGGTGGCGGGTCGCGCGGTTGTAGATCGAACCGTCGTCGCGGAAGAAGTGATAGAAACCGCCGCTCGGATCGAACACGTTCGGCGCGTAGAAGCGCAAGGTGTCCTGGATATGCGAGAGCAGGAATTCGCGCTCGCGGAAGCTGGCGACTGCCGGCACTGGGCCGGTGGCGCGGTCAGGTTGAAGCGTATCGGGTTGCGTCATGGCTTTTTACCGAGGTACTGGCACGGGCAATGAGATGAACGGGCAGATGGACTTCGAGTTCGGCAGGCGACTCTTCGAGCAGCAGCTCGACGCCGCGCCGGCCGAGCGCTTCCTTGTCGACAGAGAGGGTCGATAGCGGCGGCGTGGCGTGGGCGGCGGCGGGGATGTCGTCGAAACCGATGATCGCGATGTCCTGCGGAACGCGCAGGCCGCGCGCAAGGCAGACGCGCAGCGCGGCGAGCGCGGCGGCGTCGTTGTAGGCAAACACGGCGTCGGGACGCTGCCCGGCGCCGCCGGGCGGGTCGAGCAGCCGTTGCATGGCGCGCGCGGCGCCGGTATCCGGATCGAGCCCGGCGTCGATGGTGATTTCCAGCGACGGATCGAACAGCAGACCGGCTTCGAAGAACGCACGGCGGTAACCGAGCGCGCGCTGCGCAATGCTGAAATGCGCGAGCGAACCGCCGATGAAGGCGATGCGCTTGTGCTGGTTGGCGAATAGATGCCGCATCGCAAGAGCGGCGCCGGCGGCGTTGTCGAGGTTCACCGAACGCAGGCCGGGCGCCCACAGGTCGATCAGCACGAGCGGACGCTGCATGGCGACCAGCGTGGTGAGCGTTTCGGGCTCGACAAAACCGGCAATGGCAACCGCGTCCGGCGCATGCAGGCGCAACTGCTGGATGACGTCTTCCGTGGGACCCGCCGTCAGCACCGACGGCACAATGCCGCGTTCGCGGCAGGCATCTTCGACGCCGTGCAGGACGTGCGAGAAGAATGGACTGGCGGCGAAGTTGTTGTGCTGGCGATGCAGGAGAAAGGTGAGCCGGCGGATGCGCGGGCGCAACTGGGCGTGGTCGTAGCCGAGCTGGCGCGCGGCTTCGACGACCCGCAGGCGGGTGGCGTCGGACAGGCCTGGCTGGTTCTTCAGCGCACGGGAGACGGTGCCGATCGACACGCTGGCGGCGCGGGCGACATCGCGGATGGTTGTGGCCATCAGGGTGGGCGGCGAGCGCTCGGCTGACCGCAGGTTAGTTGATTTTCGGCGATTGTATAGTAAAACGGATGCGAAAATCCCCCGGGTAACGCGATTTGATACGCGTAAATACCCGGAGGATGGGGGAATTGGTGATTTGCGGTGTTTAGTAAAACGCGCTAAACATGCGCTTGAAATGAACGCGGCGGGTCAGTCGTGCAGGGCTTGATGTGCCTCGGTATGCCCGCGCAACAGTGCCGCGCTCTCGTGCGCATCGATCAGCACGAAGCCCGACGTGTCGTGCTTGGCCCGCCGCTTGGCAAGCGCCGCGACCGACGCGATCTCCTCACTGCTGTAGAGCGCCGGGCCGCCGGCGGAGTCGACGTGCACGCAGCCGATCGCCATCGTGACAAAAGCGAAGAAGGTCGGATTGCCGCGCCGGTCCTCGCCATGGATGCCGCCCGCCAGGCGGTCGTCCGGTGCGTAGTAGCGTTGCGCGCCTTCGTTGAACACGTGGATGGCGCGCAGCACGCGGTCCTGCCAGTCGTCGCTCTGGAACAGGATCAGGAAGTCGTCGCCGCCCACGTGGCCGAGGAAGTCGCGCGTCGGGTCGCACACGTCGGCCAGCACGGCGGCGGCGAACTTGAGCACCTCGTCGCCTTGCCAGTAACCGTATTGATCGTTGAATGGCTTGAAATGATTCAGGTCGACGTAGCAGGCGTAGAAGCCGGCGTCGTTGCCGAGCAGCCGCGCAATATGTGAACTGATCGGGATGTTGCCGGGCAGGAAGGTCAGCGGGTTCGCATAACGGGCCGCTTCGATGCGCACTTCGGTCACCGCGCGCACCAGTTTCTCGCCGGTGCCGAGGCCCGCGTATTTACCGTTGTCGGTAATCACGAAGCCGTCGGCCAGATAGCGCTGGTCGTCGCTGGCGAGCAGCTTGGCCATCTGCTCGACCGTCATCGACTTCTCAATGGTGACCGGCGACGCGTTCGCGAACAGCAGGCACGGCCGCTTGCCGAACAGTTCGCGGTGATACGGCAGTGCATAGCGGTCCATGAAGCTGCGCCGGTTGATCAACGCCACGGGTTCGTCGTTCTCGACCACCGCTACCGCGTGCAGATCGGGCAAGCGGTTGAAGAGTTCGAGCACGTCGTTGTTGGTGGCGTGGCGCGGCAGGGCGGGCGCATGCACGAGCATCTTTTCCGAGGCCATGCCGCCCGAAGGCGAAGCGCTGACCGAGCGGGTGGTTTCCGGAAACACCGCAATGTGGCCGGCGCGGATCGCCTGGCGCGCGTCGTCGGCAACCACGCGCGCGGGTTGCGCGTGCGGGCGGCCGAAGAAATAGCCTTGCCCGCAACCAATCCCCATGTCGCGCACGACGATCAGGTCCGCCTCGTTTTCGATTCCCTCCGCGACGAGTTTCGCGCCGCTGGCGGTGGCGAAATGCTGCATCGCGCGCACCGCCTCGAATTTCAAGGGGTCGCTCGCGATATCGTGAATAAAGAAGCGGTCGATTTTCACGACGTCCGGTTGCAGCCGCACCCACAGGTTCATGCTGGCGTTCGCCGTGCCGTAGTCGTCGAGCGCGAATTGCGCGCCGGCGGTGCGCAGGGTCGTGAGGACCGGCAGGAAGGTGGCGACGTCGGGAATCGCGCTTTGCTCGGTCAACTCGATCACGATCCGCTCAGGTGCGATACCGGAGTGCCGCAGCATCGTGAAGGTGTCGTCACGCGCCTCGGCGAGCTGCCGCAGCGCGCCCGCGCTGAAGTTGAGGAACAATTTCCCTTCGCACGCGAGCTTCGCGAACGCCTCGATGCAGGTGCGTGCCGCCGCGCGCTCCAGGGCGATGACGCAACCCTCGGCGCTCGCCTGGGCGAACAGCGCGAACGGCGTTTCGAGCGGTGAGCCCGCGGGTCCGCGAATCAGCCCTTCGTAGCCAAGAATCGCGCCGTCATCGAAATCCACGATGGGTTGGAAGACGGCGGACAGATCACGCCGGGCGATCAAATCCTCGACGCTGGATGCCGCGAGTCGAGGGGACGAGCGAAATGACATGGCAGTAGGCCAAAGCGGTGGACCGTCGGCTTATCGGCAGCGGCGCTGATTAATTAAGTGAATCTTTAGTGACAACCTGGGCGTCCCCGCTGCGCTTACGTGTCAGGGTGGCGTGAGCCGCGGCGGTCGTCCCGTGCGTCGCTCGTACGCGTTGGAGTTGATCGCGCGGCGAGGCCGCCGCACGCGCTGTGAGAACCGGGCACTCGAGCCTATGCCATCAGGCCAGGGCGACGGCGCGCGCATTTCGGCGTGAAATAACGAAAAAGCCGCTCGCAGGCGGCTTTCTTCAAACAGGCTCCGGGAGAATGATATGAACGCCTTCCACCACCGCGCGAAGGGATAGAAAAGAGGGCACGGGAGGGCGACATCATTGCGTGGATTCGGAAGAATATGGAGGCCTCAGACGCGAACCGGAGGGTCCGAAATGAAGCTCACACCAGTTGGAATCGACCTCGCGAAAAGTGTTTTCCAGGTGCACTACGTCGATATGGAGACCGGGGAGATTGTGAACAAGCCGCTCAAGAGACCTGCGCTTCTTGAGTATTTTGCCAATCGCGCGCCATGCCTGATCGGTATGGAAGCGTGCGGTGGTGCCCAATATTGGGCGCGCGCGCTAGCGAAGCTGGGACATGAGGTGAAGCTGATGCCCGCGAGATTTGTCAAGGCCTTCAACATCGGCAACAAGAGTGACGCGGCGGACGCACGCGCGATCTGGCTGGCCGTGCAGCAGCCGGGTAAGCCCGTGGCAGTGAAGACCGAGGCCCAACAGGCCGTACTGGCACTTCACCGGATCCGCCAGCAACTCGTGAAATTCCGCACCATGCAGAGCAACAGTCTGCGTGGCCTGCTGACCGAATACGGCGAAGTGATGCCCAAGAGCCGGGCGGCGCTGGACAGCGCCATACCAGGAGTTCTGATGAGGCTCTCGGACCGCTTGCCGCCGGTGTTGATCGACACCTTGCGCGAGCAGTGGAACGGTTTGAGCGGACTTGATGAGCAGATCTGTGGGATCGAGCGGCGACTGCGCCAATGGATGCGTGAGGACGAGGCGGTCAAGGCGATTGCGGATATTCCGGGTGTCGGAGTACTGACCGCTACTGCGGCAGTCGCAACCATGGGCCACGCCCGTTCGTTCCGCTCTGGCCGGGAGTTCGCCGCGTGGATTGGCCTGGTGCCGAAGCAGAAGGGCTCCGGCGGCAAGACAACATTGCTCGGCATCAGCAAAAGAGGTGACGCCTATTTGCGCACGCTGCTCATACATGGCGCACGCAGCGTGCTGGCGCATGCGAAAGAGCCGGCCCCGTGGGTCGAGCAGCTCAGCAGGCGGCGACCAGCCAATGTAGTTATCGTGGCTCTCGCCAACAAGATGGCGCGGACGATCTGGGCGATACTCGCTCACCACCGGCCGTACCAGAAAGGTCACGTGAGCGTGAGACTGGCATAGCAGTCACACGCTACGTAAAAGATTAGCCCTCAAACAGGATGAAACGTCGAAAGGTTGCGTAGGCAGTCGAGTGTGATGACAAAACAGGTCGGACCGGGACTCGCTAAACCTGAATAAGCGTTCGAGCTTCAGGCTCGCCGGGAGAATGAGGTGCGAGTCAGCGGATTTCATAGGGGCCCGCAGCGAATCAGGCTGCAACAAGGCCGGATATAGAGCTGCAATCCATCCCTGTCTGTCACAACACAAGAAAACCCTCGCAAACGGGAGGCGTTCATATAGGGCGCTTATGAATCTCTTGTTCGACTCGCGCAGTAATGCTTTAGCGGCGCGCAACGGCCGCCGCGGGGCGTTCCTCTGCGGCGGCGCCGGTTTCGCCGCTGAGGTCGCGCGCGCCCCAGCGCTGCGCGAGCGCGGCGCACACCATCAACTGGATCTGGTGAAACAGCATCAGCGGCAGCACGACGGCCCCCACTGCATGCGAGGCAAAGATCACCTTCGCCATGGGCACGCCAGCGGCGAGACTCTTCTTCGAGCCGCAGAAGATGATGGTGATCTGGTCCGCCCGGTTAAAGCCGAGCCGCTTGCTGGTGAACATCGTGATGCCCAGTGCGAGCGCCAGCAAGACTCCACTGATCAACACCAGGCCACCCAGTGCGCCAGGCGAGGTGTGATGCCACAGGCCTTCGTTGACGGCTTCGCTGAATGCGCCGTACACGACCAGCAGGATCGAACCCTGATCGACGAACTTCAGCACACCGCGGTTGCGTTCGATCCAGTTGCCGATCGCCGGCCGCAGCAACTGGCCGGCCACGAAAGGCACCAGCAATTGCAGGACGATGTTCCAGACGGTATGCCAGGCGGACGAGCCGCCGGCCGCCTGGTTGGTGACGACCAGACTGACGAGCGCCGGGGTGATGAAAATACCGAGCAGGCTCGAAGCCGACGCGCTGCAGACGGCGGCCGGCACGTTGCCTTTGGCAATCGAAGTGAACGCGATGGACGATTGGACCGTCGATGGCAGCGTACAGAGGAAGAGGACGCCGGCGTAGAGCGCAGGCGTGACAAGGGGCGAAAGGAGCGGTTTGAGCGCGAGTCCGAGCAGTGGAAACAGCGCAAAGGTGCTCAGCAGGACGACCAGATGCAGCCGCCAGTGCGTCGCGCCCGCCACGATCGCTTCGCGTGAGAGCTTGGCGCCGTGCAGGAAAAACAGCAGGCCCACGGCGATGTTCGTCAGCCAGTTGAAGCCGACGGCCGCCTGGCCGTGCACGGGCAGCAGGCTGGCGAGAATCACCGTGCCGATAAGGGACAAGGTGAAGTTATCGGGAAGCAGTTTCGGGCGGGCCATTTCAGAATCTCAATGCGGGGAATGCGGACATACAGAGGCACAAGCGCGTGCGTATTGGCACGGCCATTTGCTGTAAGGGGAGGGACCATTAGTAATGGAAAGCGATTGAAAATGCAAATTCATTTGCGGAATCGATTGATGAGGAGGCTGCATCTCGTGCTGGTTGCGGAGCCGGCGCGGAAGCGTTGCGGAATCGTTGCGTATACGCCGCACAACGTGCCGCGAAAGGAGATCCAACGGTGCTCGTTTGAGTCCTCTTTTACGGGGTATTCGCATTGTGCGAATACAGCCGCCAGGCCGCTAATTTTGGGCTTCTAAGGAAGCCATTAAGAAGCCCTAACGGCGTCTTCGCGCAAGACCTCTGTCGCGGAAAAACGTCGCAGTAACACGGTGTTACAAGGCAGTGTCAGGCCTAACACTTTTTGGCTCGACACCCCTCTGAGCGAACCATAAATTACTGTTCAAAGGCCAATGGGGTGCACCCGCTTCGGAAAGACCGACACGGTTGTTTGAATCCCGGAAAAAGTCTCGCCGCAGCTCGAACGGCAGGCTTCAGGCGGGTCTTCGGGCAGGTAAATCATGGTGGACGCTGGGTTGGTGAAAACGAGGCGATGGGTGCTGGGCGCGGTCCTGACCGCGCTGTGTTCGCTCGCCTACGCGAGGGCGCCGCAGGCACCGCATGGCGGCGGTGGAGGTGGCGGCTTCGCTCACGCCGGTGCTCCGCATGAGATGCGCGGCGCTCGCCCTGAAGGCGGTGCACGTGCGGACCGCCGCGGCTGGGGGGCGCATGACGCAGGCGGTGCCCATGGAGGCTACAACTACGCAGCGCAGCAGCGGGCGATCGCCAACGGCGGTTATCGTGGCGACAGCCGCGTCGATCCGCGCAATGGCTTCCAGTACGCGGGGTCCATCACGCCCGTGAGCACGGAGGCGCGCTCGGTGCCGCGTCCGCCGGAAGACGAATCGATGGTGCGCGCGGGCTCGATCCGGGCCGACGTGGCCCGCTACAACGAGGAGCGGGGTGCGCCGCGTCCTGTGCCCCGTCCGCCTGAGCAGTACATTGGGCGCCCGCCGGGGCCGTCTCCCTACCGCAACTAGCCCCTTTCAGGCATATCGCGCCGACGCTTTCGATCCCCGCCTGATAGCGCCCACGCAAGCCGGTGAGCCCGCGCATCATCATGGTCTGCGGTTCCCGCAAGCCCTTTCCCATTGCTTTCAATCTGTTAGCCGACAGCCCGGCTATGGGATGCCGCTGCCTTCATACAAATAAGTGACGTATGCGCGCCACACTTTTGTGACTACGCAACGTGGCAGCCCCATCCTGTTCGTCAAATTTTGCGTCGGCGGTCTGCACCCGTCATCGGCGCGGCACCTGATCCGTTATCCGTCTTTGCGCAGCAGTCCTGACGGGCCTTCCAGCCCATTGCCCGGGGACGTCGTCCAATGGTGCCGGTGCAAGCCAGGGGTCCGTTAGCAGTCCGATAAACGACAAAACTAATCGGAGCGATATACCGGCAATAACAACCCATATTTTTGTCCATAAAAATGGTCCGCAAAGATGGTCCCGCCCAGATTAGCTCGGTGATCTAACGGACGACAAAACAAACCGTTGGCGCGAGCTCCCCCGCCGCACAGCCATACCCTTTTGACAAAGACAGGAGAACCCATGAATACAAACTACCGCCGTGCGCTCAAAACGACTCTCAAGGCCAGCGTGATCGCCGGCCTGCTGGCGGGGGGCTCGACGGCGTTCGCACAATCGAGCGTGCAGTTGTATGGCCAGGTCGACGAGTGGGTCGGCGCGCAGAAATTTCCGGACGGCAAAAGCGCAGCCGAGGTGTCCGGCGGGGGGATGTCGACGTCCTACTGGGGCTTGAAGGGAGCGGAGGATCTGGGCGGCGGTTACAAGGCGATTTTCACGCTGGAAGGCTTCTTCCTCGCGCAGAACGGCCAGTACGGCCGCTTCACCGGCGACACGTTCTTCTCGCGTAACGCCTACGTGGGTATCGAATCGCCGTACGGCACGGTGACGGCAGGACGCCTGACGACGCCGCTTTTCGTGTCGACCATCCTGTTCAATCCGTTCGTCGACTCGTACGAATTCTCGCCGATGGTATGGCACACGTACCTCGGACTCGGCACCTTCCCGACCTACACGACGGATCAGGGCGCGGTCGGCGATTCGGGCTGGAACAACGCGGTGGAATATTCGTCGCCGAACTTCAACGGCCTGAGCGCCAACGTGATGTACGCGTTCGGTAATACGGCGGGGGAAAACGGCGCGAAGAAATGGAGCGCCCAGTTCCTGTACTTCCACGGTCCGTTCGCGTTGACCGGCGTGTACCAGTACGTGAACTTCAACGACACGCCGGACGACCTTACCGGTCTCGCGCAGAGCGTCGGTCTGCCCAACCTGAAGAGCCAGAGCATTGCCCAGTTCGGTGCGACCTACGATCTGAAGTTCATCAAGTTCTACGGTCAGTACATGTACACGTACAACGACCAGACCATGGGCAGCTGGCATGTGAACACCGCCCAGGGCGGCTTCACGGTTCCGGCGGGTCCGGGTACGATCATGGCCTCCTATGCGTATTCGCGCGACGGCAGCGGTCTGGACCAGACCCGTCAGACAGCGGCGCTCGGCTACGACTATCCGCTCTCCAAGCGCACCGACGTCTATGCCGCGTACATGTACGACCATTTCACCAGCCAGAGTTCTGGCAATACCTACGGCGTGGGCATCCGCACGAAGTTCTGAGCACTGCCCGTCGCATCGGCACATGCTTCGCGAACCCCGTCTTCGAAAGAAGGCGGGGTTTGTCGCTTCTGGAAACGAACCACGGCGAGCGTGGTTGGTTGCTTACGTGTCATTGATAAAAGCGGCAAAATGGCGTCGATTGATTCCTCTTTCGAGCGATTGCCATGGATACCCTCGTCAGCATGAAAGTGTTTCGCCACGTCGTCGAAGTGGGCAGCTTCGTGGGGGCAGCGGAGCGCATGGAGATGTCCGCGGCCATGGCGAGCAAGCACGTGATGCATCTGGAGCAGCAACTCGGCGCGCGTTTGCTGAACCGGACTACCCGGCGCGTGGCGCCGACCGAAGCGGGGCGTGAGTATTACGAACGTCTGAGCCAGGTGCTGAGCGAGCTGGACGAAGCCGAGCAGGCTGTCGGCGCCGCGAGCGTCGTGCCGCAGGGCAAGCTGCGCGTGACGTCGCTGTCGGCCTTCGGTCTCAGCCGCGTGATGAGCGCGGTGGCCGACTACGCCGCGCAATATCCGCAGGTCACGGTGGAAATCACGCTGTCCGACCGTGTGGTCGAACTGATCGAAGAGGGTTTCGACGTCGCGATCCGGGCCTCGCCGTCGGGGCTGAAGTCGTCGTCGCTGATCGCGCGGCAGATTGCGACGGCGCACCTGGTATTGTGCGCGTCACCGGATTATTTGCGGCGCCACGGCACGCCCAGCAAGATCGCCGATCTGTCGCGCCACAACTACCTGCAATATGCGGGCGTCGCCGCACCGGAACTGGGGCCTGCGGGTGCCGAAGGCGCCCCGCGGGTGCGGCTGACCGGCAATCTGATCGTCAATCACCTGGAAGCGCTCCGGGTGATCCTGCTGCAAGGCGCAGGCATCGCGATGCTCGGGACGGAGGTGATCGGCGACGATCTCGCCGCGGGCCGGCTCGTGCCGCTGCTGGTCGAGCAGGTGCCGCCGCGCGAGTTGCCGATCCACGTCGTGTATGCCAGCCGGCGCCATCTGTCGGCGAAAGTCCGCTCGTTCGTCGATTTTCTCGCCGAGCGTTTCGCAGACGAGGCGCTATGGCCATCCCTCGAACAGATCAAGGCGCTGGCCGTGAGCTAGGTGGACGGCCGAACCGGCAATCCGGCGCACGGCCGCCAGCCACGAATTAGCGTGCAATGCCGAGGCGCATCTTCGCTTCGTTGTATTCGCTCTTCAGACGCTCGACCAGTTCGGCCACGCTCGGCACGTCGTCCATCAGGCCCACGCCCTGGCCTGCGCCCCAGATGTCTTTCCACGCCTTGGCCTTGTCGCTGCCGAAATTCATCGCGGTCTTGTCCGACTGCGGCAGCGCGTCCGGGTCGAGCCCCGCGTTGAGGATGCTCTCGCGGATGTAGTTGCCGTGCACGCCCGTAAACAGGTTCGTGTAGATGATGTCCGAGGCGCTCGAATTGACGATCGCATGCTTGTAGCTTTCCACCGCATGCGCCTCATGAGTTGCGATAAAGCGCGTGCCCATATAGGCGAGGTCGGCGCCCATGGCCTGCGCGGCGAGGATCGAGCCGCCGTTGGCAATCGCGCCGGACAGCACGATCGGGCCGTCGAAAATCTTCCGGACTTCACCGACCAGCGCGAACGGCGAGGTCGTGCCGGCGTGGCCGCCCGCACCGGCCGCGACCAGAATCAGCCCGTCGACGCCCGCTTCCAGCGCCTTTTGCGCGTGCCGGATGTTGATGACGTCATGCAGCACGATGCCGCCGTAGCTGTGCACCGCGTCGACGATCTCGCGCGCGGGCGCGCGCAGGCTGGTGATGAAAATCGGCACCTTGTGTTCGACGCATACCCGGACGTCATGCTCGAGCCGTGTATTCGACTGATGAACGATCTGGTTGACGGCAATCGGTCCGATGACCGCGTCCGGATGGGCGGCCTTGTGCTCGGCAAGGGATGACTGGATCTGCGTGAGCCATTCGTCGAGCAGTTCCGCCGGCCGCGCATTGAGGGCGGGAAACGAGCCGACGATGCCGGCCTTGCATTGGGCCAGCACGAGGTCGGGATAGCTGACGATGAACATCGGCGAGGCAACTACGGGCAGCGCGAGCTGCTGCAGGACGGCGGGCAATGCCATGGTGCGAGTCTCCTGAAAAGCGGACCGGTGCGTCGCAAACGCCCGGCATCTATGAGTTTAGCGGGACAGACGGGCGCGAGGCCGACGAACCGGAGGCTCCGGTTTGTCTGTCAGGGCAAGTCGGAAATTTAAGAACGATCGTTCGATTATAGGCGAATGACGGTCAGCGTGCAGAACTTGAGCAGTTGGAAGGAGTGTTCAGTTTCTACAGTTACGTGCCCTGGCCCACCCCGCGTAGACACACAGCGCTTCTACAATGGTTCGACGAACAACGACAAGAGACTCGCTATGCCCTTCGAGGATTTCACGCCCTTTCGCGTCGCTGCGGGCGACGTCGATATTTACGGGGTCAAGGGCGGGGCAGGGCCGCCACTCCTACTGCTGCACGGCCATCCGCAGACGCATCGGATCTGGCATCGGTGCGCGACAGAACTTGCCCGGCATTTCACCGTCATCGCCACGGATCTGCGCGGTTACGGCGCCTCGGCCAAGCCCGCTAGCGACGCGACTCACGCGGCCTATTCGAAACGTGCAATGGCAGCCGACCAGGTTGCCGTCATGCGCCACTTCGGCCACGAACGCTTTCTGGTATGCGCGCACGACCGTGGCGCGCGGGTTGCGCACCGCATGGCGCTCGATCATCCGGATGCAGTCGAGCGTCTGATGCTGCTCGACATCGCGCCGACACTCGCCATGTATGAGGCCACCGACCGCACCTTCGCCACGCTGTATTTCCACTGGTTCTTCCTGATCCAGCCCGAGCCGTTGCCGGAGACACTGATCGGCGCGAACCCGGACGTCTACGTGGATCGCGTGATGGGCAGTCGCCACGCCGGGCTGGCGCCGTTTGCACCGGAGGCGCTCGACGCCTATCGCAGCGCATTGCGGCAACCCGGGGCGGTGCATGCGATGTGCGAGGACTACCGGGCGTCGGCGACGATCGATCTCGAACACGATCGCGCCGATATCGAGCGTGGTCACAAGATCGGCTGCCCGCTGCGTGTGCTGTGGGGTGAGGAAGGCGTGATCGAAAAGTGTTTCGAACCGCTCGCCGAATGGCGCCATGTCGCGCGGGACGTGAGCGGCCGGGCATTGCCATGCGGACACTACATTCCGGAGGAAGCGCCCGCTGACCTCATTACGGAGATGCTGGCTTTCTTCGAGGCCGTCGAACAGTAGAAGAGAAGCGCGGAGTGCGCGGTAAATTCGACCCCTTACGCCAACGGGGGGCGCAGAAAGACCCGCGAGGCGGTGCGTCCACGTGGCGTTCGTGTGACTGAGCCCCATGCAAAGTGTCAAGAATTTGTAGGGAAATCACCGATGCGAGCAAAAATCCCGCACAGGTATCATTTCCGTAGACGATGATCACGTCGACCAAATTCCGCCGCTCGCCAAGTTATCCATGGCGAGCGGCTTTCTTTTTTGGGCGGGGATTTTTTGCGGCGGCGGAAGTGTTGCAAGTAGTGAAGCAGCCGGGATCAGACTCAACGGCCTAACACTCAACGGGCGAGGATTTGCCTGCCGTCGACCGTTAATGGGCCGCCGTTCGATGCCAGTTCCTCGACCAGACCCCGCAGCAGCGCCGGCCATGCGTCGCGCGGCTTGAGCATGGCTGCAGCGGCACGCATGCAACTCGCGGCGTCGAGCATTTGCAGAAGCGCATCGAAGCTCATGGCGCGCACCTCGAGCAGCTTGAAGACAATCAGCACCTTTAGCGCATTCTTCGCATTGCGTGCCGGATCGGCGCGCAGCCAAGCGACGCGCGAAAAAGCCCGTTCGAGTGCGAGCGAAACGTTCGCGAACGGCGCGCCATGCCCCGGAATGACGGTGTGCACGTCGAGCTTTGTAATCGTCTCCAGCACGGCCTGCTGTTCCGCAAAACCGCTGTCGCCTTCGAGTTCCGGAAAGATCACGCCGAAGCCGTTTTCCCACAGCGCGTCCGCACTGATCAGCACGCGTTCTTCCGCGCAATAGAGCATCAGCGAGTGTGGATCGTGGCCCGGTGCGCCGAGCACTTGCCAGTCGAGTGCGCCGAGCGTGAGTTGCTCACCCGGCGCCAGCGTCTCGGTGAAGGTGAACCGCTCGCAGCTTTGGCCAGTCGCGCGAAAGCTCAGGCGCGCCTCGTCCCAGTCCCGCACTGCGGCGGCTTCCGCGGCGGGAATCGCCGCACGGCAACGCCACGCGGCCTGCAGCACGGCATTGCCGCCGCAGTGGTCCGAGTGCAGATGCGTGTTGACGATCAGATCGAGTGGCCGCTTGCCGAGCGCGGCCTGCGCCAGGGCGAGTGTTTGCGGCGCGTGGGTCGCATAACCGGTGTCGACCAACGCGGCGCATGCATCGTCGACGAGCAGCACGTTGTTCGATGACAACCAGCCGCGTTCGAAGACCTGGATCGACGCCGGCAGTCTCATGATGGTTTGGACTCCTGCGCGGGCGCTTGAGCGCGGACCTGCGTGGACGATTGCGCTGGCTTGGGCATCACGAGTATCGTCGATGTGCCGAGCAGCACCGTTTCACCGCTGCCCCTTTCATTGCTGGGTCTGCTTGCTTTGCGCCATCCACTGCGTGTGGCGGGCGTCGAGCGTATCCCAGACGGCGCGCTTTTGCGCATCGTCGTAGGCAGACCAGCCGCGGATTTCGTCGATGGTGCGCAGACATCCTTCGCACCAGCCGCTCGCCTTGTCCATCCGGCATACGTTGATGCAGGGCGAGGGCACAGGCGCGGCGGCCTCTTGTCGCTCCACAGTGATCGCTGTCGTGCTCATACGCCTTCCCGCAAGGCGACGTCGACCACCGGCGCGCCGGTCAGCACGACCAGCTCCTGCGGCGACAGATTGAAGACCGCGTGCGGGTGGCCCGCCGCAGCCCACAGACTGTCGAGTGCCAGCAGATCCGCGTCGATCAGCGTGACGGGCGGCGTGGCGTGACCAACCGGACAAACGCCGCCAATCGCGTAGCCGGTTTTCTCGCGGACGAATTTGGCGTCGGCCCGCGCGATCTCACCGACCTGCGCCGCCACTTTCTTTTCGTCGACGCGATTCGCGCCGCTCGCGACCACCAGCACGGGTGCGTCGTCTTCGCGCCGGCGAAACAGGATCGATTTGGCGATCTGCGCGACCTCGCAGCCGAGGCCGGCTGCGGCTTCCGCAGAGGTCTTGCCGGTCTCCGGCAGCATCACGATCTGGCCGGCGTGACCGCGCTCGCGCAGCAGCAAGGCGACGCGCCGGGCCGAATCCGGCAGCGCGCTGAGATCGTCGGAAGATTGGGAAGGGGTGATGTCCGTCATCAGGCGGTTTCCAGGGGAACAGGGGTTAGACGCACGACGCTTGTTCGCTGCGTGCTTTCGCGAGCAAGGCTTTGCCGGCCCGCGAGACGTTCGGCTTGCCGATCGAACTCGAAATGAAGTCGCCGATCGCGACGACCTGCGCGAGATCGATGCCGGTTTCGATGCCGAGGCCGTGCATCAGATACAGCACGTCTTCGGTCGCGACATTGCCGGTGGCGCCCTTCGCATACGGGCAGCCGCCGAGCCCCGCGACCGACGCGTGGAAAATCTCGATGTCCTCTTGCAGCGCGGCGTAGATATTGGCGAGGGCCTGGCCGTAGGTGTCGTGGAAGTGTCCCGAAAGATGCTCGCGCGGAAACACCTGGGTGACCGCGGCGAATACCTCGCGAGTACGCTTAGGTGTGCCAACACCGATCGTATCGGCGATATCGATCTCGTCGCAGCCGAGCGCAGCAAAACGCTCGACCACGTCGACCACGGCGGCGACCGGCACCTCACCTTGATAAGGACAACCGAGCGCACAGGAGACGCTGCCGCGAATCCGCAGGCCGTGTTCCTTCGCTGCTTGCGCCACGGGTTCGAAGCGGGCAATGCTTTCGGCGATGCTGCAGTTGATGTTCTTCTGCGAAAATGCTTCGCTGGCCGCGCCGAAGATCACGATTTCGTCCGCGCGCGCGGCGAGCGCGCCTTCGAAGCCGCGCAGGTTCGGCGTCAACACCGAGTAGGTCGTGCCGGGGCGGCGCACGATGCCGGCCATCACCTCGGCGCCGTCGGCCATCTGCGGCACCCACTTCGGCGAGACGAACGAAGCGGATTCGACATTGCGAAAGCCCGCAGCGGACAGGCGGTTGATCAGTTCGATCTTGACGTCGGTCGGCACGAACTCTTTTTCATTCTGAAGTCCGTCGCGCGGACCGACTTCGACGATCTTGACGGCTTGGGGCAAGGCCATGATGTGTCTCCTATAGACCGGAGCGAGTGCTTTGGCACTGACTCCGCTCCCATGCAAAAGTGCGGCCGCGCGAAGCAGCGCCGCACCTGAAATTCAGTATCCGCGTTCGATATCGACCACGCCGCTCACCGTCTCACCGCGCATCAGCGCGGTGATTTTCTGCACGACCTGGACGACGCTCTCCGCGCGCAGCGTTTGCGCCGAACTATGCGGGGTAATCGTGATGCGCGGCTCCTGCCAGAACAGATGATCGGCCGGCAACGGTTCCTCGCGGAACACGTCAAGCGTAGCCGCCGCGATCTGGCCGTCGGCGAGCGCTTCGAGCAGATCCTGCTCGACCAGATGCGCGCCGCGCGCCACGTTGACGAGATACGCACCACGCGCGAGTTTCGAAAACGTACGACGGTTCAGCATGTCGTGGGTATCCGGCGTGTGTGGCAGCAGGTTCACCAGCACCTTGACGTCGCTGAGAAATGCTTCGAATTGCGCTTCGCCGGCGAAGCTGGTCACGCCGTCGATCTGCCGCGCCGTGCGGCTATAGCCGCGCACGGGCATGCCGAACGGCACGAGCGCGCGTGCCACGTGCGTGCCGAGCACACCGAGGCCCAACACGCCGACCGTGAAGGTATCGCGCGGATGCGGATCGAGCACCTTCCAGCGCTGTTGCGCCTGCAGGGTTTCGTATTCGTCGAAGCGACGCAGGTAGCGCAGTACCGCGTGCGTCACGTATTCGGCCATCTGCGGCGCCATGCCGGTGTCTTCCAGACGCACGAGTTGCGCCGAGCGCGGCAGCGTGCCGGGATGTGCGCGTTCCAGCGCGAGAATCGCGTCGACGCCCGCGCCCAGATTGAAGATCGCGCGCAGCCCGGCACGCTCCGCAAGCATCTCGCGCGGCGGCCGCCACACGACGGCGAAATCGGCCGGGGCGGTGTCGCCGGGCTGCCATTCGCGCAGTTCGGCCTCGGGCAGCGCGCGGGCGAAATCGTGCAGCCAGCCGGCGGCTTCGTTATGAGGCGTGTAGAAGAGGATTTTCATGCGCAGGGGGCGAACCTTACTTGGCGAAGAGCCGGCTGATGTCTTTGAACGCCTTGAATTCGAGCGCGTTGCCGCATGGGTCGAGGAAAAACAGGGTCGCCTGTTCGCCCACTTCGCCTTTGAAGCGGACATGCGGTTCGATGATGAACGCGGTGCCCGCTGCCTTCAGCTTGTCCGCCAGCACATGCCAGTCGTCCATGGTCAGCACGACGCCGAAATGGCGCACCGGCACGTGATCGCCGTCCACGGCATTGACGCCGGCGCGGCCGGCTTCG
Organism: Paraburkholderia sp. GAS41; assembly: GCF_050436545.1. Taxonomy (NCBI): domain Bacteria; kingdom Pseudomonadati; phylum Pseudomonadota; class Betaproteobacteria; order Burkholderiales; family Burkholderiaceae; genus Paraburkholderia; species Paraburkholderia sp. GAS41. The sequence goes on along the minus strand of NZ_JBNDMK010000035.1, from coordinate 6,119 downwards.
TCAGGCGCGAGATGCGCCACCAACTGATGGCCGAAGAAGTCGAAATCGACCCACTCCGGTGAACTGCGGCCTTCGGGGCAGCCAAGCAGGTCGCCATAGAACGCGCGGGCGTTGGCGAGGCTGGTGACAGGAAATGCCAGATGAAACGGCTGCAGCGCGCGTGGCTGGACAGACGACGCTTGCGACATGGGGCCTCCTCCGTTTTACGAATAGGCTTCATTCTACTTTTTCGAGGGCAATCGCGCGCAGTTTGGCGTGGGCGTGCGGTTGAACGCGATTCCGTGACGCCGCTATGGGCGGGGACAGAGCGATACCGTTGCGGCGGCGGGTCGCCAATAAGCAAATCAGAATAAGTTGGTTCGCGGCCACGTAGCCGCGTTTCACAATAGGTTTCCGGATTCGGGCAGCGAGGACAATCATGCTTTCATGCAGCAAATCGACATGGCCGCCGCGGCTCGTGACGGTACCCGGCCTGCACGGTAGCGAAGGCGCGCATTGGCAGACGTGGCTCGAACGGCAATTCGCCCGCTCGTTGCGTGTCGAGCAGGCCGATTGGGATGCACCGGATCTGGCGGGCTGGGCGCGCGCGGTGCGCGAATTGCTGGCGCGCGAACGCGGACCGTTCGTGCTGGCGGCGCACAGCTTCGGCTGCCTGGCGGCGGCGCATGCGCTGCAGCAGGCGTCGTCTGCGGGCGAGGTGGTCGGTGTGCTGTTCGTGGCGCCGGCCAGCCCGGAAAAATTCGCTTTCGCCGGCCCATTCGAGGCGCGTCGGCTGGGTGTGCCGTCGATCATGATCGGCAGTGAAACCGATCCGTGGATGCCGCTGGCCGGCTCGCGCGAGTTGGCGCAACGCCTGGGCAGCGCGTTCGTGAATCTCGGCGATGCGGGCCATATCAACACGGCGGCAGGATTTGGACCGTGGCCGCGAGCGAAGTATTTCGTCGATACGCTGGTGCATTGCGCCGCGCCGCTCCGGTTCCTCGATGAGGAATCGCTGGAGCGGCTGAGTCACGCGGTGGTGTGAGCGCGCGCCATGCGTGCCTGCCTGCATGCCGGATACAAAAAATGGCCGCTTCAAACGAAGCGACCATTTTGCTATCCAGCTCATGCAGACGCGGCTAAACCCACACGCCTAGTTGGTTGCGGCGTGCCCGTCGCAGCCGTGCTCACAACCGCTTTTATCGAGTGGCGTCTGCGGCGCCGCTTCAGCGCGGATACCCAGACGTTCGAGCAGTTTGCGGTCGGCTTCAGCTTGCGGGTTGCTGGTGGTCAGCAACTGGTCGCCGTAGAAAATCGAATTTGCACCAGCGAGGAAACACATCGCCTGCAATGCTTCGTTCATCTGTTCGCGGCCGGCTGACAAACGCACCATGGCGCGCGGCATCGTAATACGCGCGATGGCGATGGTGCGCACGAATTCGAACGGATCGAGCGCCTCGGTGCCCGTGAGCGGCGTGCCTTCGACCTGCACCAGATTGTTGATCGGCACGGATTCCGGATACGGGTCCATGTTCGCGAGCTGGGCGATCAGGCCCGCGCGCTCACGGCGCGATTCACCCAGGCCCACAATGCCGCCGCAGCATACGTTGATGCCCGCGTCGCGCACGCGCTCCAGCGTGTCGAGACGGTCTTGATACGTGCGCGTCGAGATGATCTGACCGTAAAACTCCGGCGAGGTATCGAGGTTGTGGTTGTAGTAATCGAGGCCGGCTTCACGCAATCCCTGCGCCTGATGCGTCTCCAGCATGCCGAGCGTCACGCAGGTTTCGAGGCCCATCGCCTTCACGCCGCGGATCATGTCCTTGATCGGCTCGAGGTGACGATCCTTCGGATTACGCCATGCCGCGCCCATGCAGAAGCGGGTCGCGCCGTTGTCTTTGGCGACCTTGGCGGCGGCGAGCACTTCGTCGACCGGCATCAGCTTGTCGGCCTTCAGGCCGGTGTCGTGATGCACCGACTGCGGGCAGTACGCGCAATCTTCCTCGCAGCCGCCAGTCTTGATGGACAGCAGCGTCGAGAGTTGCACAGTGTTGGCATCGAAGTGTTCGCGATGCACTTGCTGCGCGCGGAACATCAGGTCGCTGAACGGCAGTTCGTACAGGGCCACTACGTCGACCACGCGCCAGCGGGCAGCGCCCGCAGCGGCTGCGTTGGCTGCGTTTGAGCTCGCGACGGGCGATTCGGTTTGGGGGCGATCAAGGTGAAGCTGGGTCATATCGTCAATCCTCGTGGATGGAGATGAAGTGAGTCAGCGCTGCGCAGCGCGCAGCGTCTGCAAAAGCTGGGTGGTGTCGAGACAGTCTGCTGCGGCATCCGCAGACGCGGGGGTTAGATGCGGCACGATGCCGAGCAGCGGCGCGTCGTATTGACGCTTGAGCCGGTCGCGGATGGCGGCGATGTTTTCATCTGCGAAGCTCATGTCCGGATCGACGCGGTTCGCGACCCAACCCGCCAGCTGCAAGCCGCGGGCAGCGATCGCTTCGGCAGTCAGCAACGCATGGCTAATACAACCGAGCCGCATGCCGACCACGAGCACGACCGGCAGATTCAGGGCGAGCGCGAGATCGGCGGTGTCATGCACATCGGTGAGCGGCACGCGAAACCCGCCGACGCCTTCCACGACCACGATGTCGGCAAGCTCAAGCGCCTGAACATGGCAGTCGACGATGTGCGCGATCTCGAGCGTGACGTTTTCCAGCGCCGCGACGATATGCGGCGCGGCGGGCGCCTTCAGCAGATACGGTGTCCGAAGCATAGGCGGCAGCACCACGCTGGACGCCGCGTCGAGCAGGTCCGCGTCTTCGTTGTGCCACACGCCGCTCACTTCGAACGCGCCGGCGGCGATCGGCTTCATGCCGGCGGCGCGTAATCCTGCGCGAGTGAAGCCGCGCAGCAGCGCTGCCGATACCAAAGTCTTGCCGATTTCCGTATCGGTTCCGGTGACGAAAAGCGAGAGCGGTGTCGTCATACAGCATCCTTGCCAAGTTGCTGCAAGCCCGCTTCGAGGCGATCCAGATCGGCGTGCGAATGCGCCGCCGACAGCGAGATGCGCAAGCGAGAGGTGCCGGCCGGCACGGTGGGCGGACGGATTGCGGGCACCCATAGTCCGGCGCGATCGAGCGTGGCTGCAATGGCGAGTGTGGCGTCGTTCGCGCCGATGATGAGCGGCTGGACGGCAGTGTGCGAATCGACCGGCAACCACGGCGTGGCTTCCAGCAACGTGCGGGTGCGTTCGATCAGTTGCTTCAGATGGGCCCGCCGCGCATCGCCCTCGTCACCGCCAATGATGCGCAGGCTGGCCGATACGGCGTGCGCCGCAGCCGGCACTGACGCCGTGGTGAAGATATACGGACGGGCGCGCTGTACGAGCCATTCCACCACGGTCTCATGGGCGACGACGAAGGCGCCCGACACACCCGCAGCCTTGCCGAGCGTGCCGATCGAAATCAGATGCGGCGAACGCAGCGCTTCGTGGGCGATCGCGCCACGGCCTTGCGGGCCGAGCACACCAAAACCGTGAGCATCGTCGAGGATGAGCCATGCGCCGTGCCGCTCCGCGAGTTCGAGCAGGCGCGGCAGGGGCGCGACATCGCCGTCCATGCTGAACACCGTGTCCGAGACGATCAGCTTCACGGCGGCTTCCGACGCTTCGAGCATGGCGCCAAGGGCTTCGGTGTCGGCGTGCGGATAGACCTGCACGTCGGCGCGCGAGAGCCGCGCCCCGTCGATCAATGACGCGTGATTTAGTGCATCCGAGAAGATCAGGGTGCCGCGGCCGGCGAGCGCGGTGAGCGTCGCCAGATTCGCCATGTAACCGGTGCTGAAGTACAAGGCGCGCGGAGCATCGACGAAGCCGCCGACGAAGCTGGCGAGATCGTCTTCGAGTTGCGCATGGGCGCGCGAATGACCGCCCAGCAGATGCGAGCCGCCGCTACCGGCGCCATAGCGCCGCGCGCCTTCGGCGAGCGCGGCGACCAGCAGCGGATGTGCGGCGAGACCGAGGTAATCGTTGCTGGCGAAACCGATCATCTCGCGGCCATCGACGCTCATGTGCGCGGCGCACGGTGTGTCGGCGGTGCGACGATGGCGGCGCAGACCTTTTGCGTCGATCTCTGCCAGGCCTCGTTCGAGTGTTTCGAGCAAGGGCATCATACGGCCTCCGTGAGCGTGACTTCGAAGGTCTCGCGCGTGCGCGCGGCGAGCAACGCAAGTTCTTCGTCGTCGAGGATATATGGCGGCATCAGGTACACGGTGGTCGAAATCGGCCGCAGCAATAGTTCGCGCTGCAAAGCGTTTTCGAAGAAGCGGCGCGAGAACGTCTTTGCTTGTTGCGCATCGGCAATCACGGCATCGAATGCGAGGATCGTTCCACACTGACGCAGATTGCGCACCTGCGGATGCTCGGCAAGCGGTGCGAGCGCTGCGTGCAGCGTGGCGGATTTCTGTGTGTTGACGGCCAGCACGTTGTCGCTCGCAAACAGATCGAGCGTCGCCAGCGCGGCTCGGCAAGCGAGCGGGTTGCCGGTGTACGAATGCGAGTGCAGGAAGCCGCGCGTGGTGTCGTCGTCGTAGAACGCGGCAAAGATTTCATCGCGCGACAGCACGATAGAGAGCGGCAGATAGCCGCCGCTGATACCTTTCGACAGACACAGGAAGTCAGGCCAGATACCGGCTTGTTCGCAGGCGAAGAACGTGCCGGTGCGTCCGCAACCTACCGCGATTTCATCGGCGATCAGATGGATGCCATATTGATCGCACAGCGCACGCAGACCGGCGATATACGATGGATCGTGCATGGCCATGCCGGCTGCGCATTGAACGAGCGGCTCGACGATGAGCGCGGCGATTCTGCTGCTGCGAGCTTCGAACAGGGTGCGTACGGCGTCGAGCGCACGGCGTGCGACATCGGCCGCGCTCTCGCCGGGCTCCGCGAGGCGGGCGTCGGGCGAGGCCACGACGTGGGCGTGACGAATCAACGGATCGTAGGCATCTTTGAACAGGGCGACATCGGTGACGCCGAGCGCGCCGATGGTCTCGCCGTGATAACTGTTGGCAATGCAGACGAATTCCTGCTTGTCGCCGAAGCCGCGATTGCGCCACGAATGGAAGCTCATCTTGAGCGCGATTTCGACGGCGGAGGCACCGTCGGAGGCGAAGAAAGCGTGACCCAGCGTGTGCTGGGTGAGGGCGGCGAGGCGCTCGGCGAGTTCGACGGCGGGCTCGTGGGTGCAGCCGGCGAGCATGGCGTGTTCGAGCGTGTCGAGCTGGCCTTTCAATGCGGCGTTGATGCGCGGGTTGGCGTGGCCGAACAGGTTGACCCACCATGAGCTGATGGCATCGAGATAGCGATGGCCAGCGCGGTCATAGAGCCAGGGGCCGGCGCCGCGGGCGATCGGGATGAGCGGCAGGCGCTCGTGGTGTTTCATCTGGGTGCAGGGATGCCATACGGCACGCAGGCTACGGGCGACCCAGTCGTTGGTTCCGGCGATGGATCCTGCGGTTGCTAGTGTGTTCAAAACAACTCCGGTACGGGGCAGCGCGGATTTTTTTGCGTCGCGATGCGGTGTGCCATTTTCATGCTTGATGGGGTGGTGATTTTTGCGTTCACGTGGGGTGTTTTTCTGTTCCCACAGGAGGGCTTGCGAGGCAGCCAGGCTGCGGCGGGGTTGAGATTAGCGCTTTATTTCGGTTGATGCACTACCCGTTCGGGTGGCGTTTTTTTCTGCTTCTGATGGAGTTTGGAGGGGTTCTCGACAGGTCGAGGCTGTTTCTGGCAGAAGGGTTTAGATCGGTGGAGATGACGACGGCAAAGTTGTGGGCGGTGGTGGGGGGAAATCATAAGGTTTTGCTGCTTTTTTGCTTGCGGCGCTTGGGGGTTTGCGGGTGGGGTTGGTTTTTGGTTGTCTTTCTGGTTTGGGGTGGTTGCCTGCGGTGGGTTGTTTTTTTGTTGTTTTTTTGTTGTTTTATGGCGTTGGCCTTTCCTTGTTTTGTTATCGGTCTATTAGGTCGCCCCTGTGCGGGGCAGCACCTACTTTCTTTGCCGCCGCAAAGAAAGCAACTGTATTGAAGGTCAAGTGCCAGAGGCTCAGTGGATCATGATTTCGGCGGAGTCCAGGGTG
>NZ_JBNDMK010000034.1:0-70845 GCF_050436545.1 Paraburkholderia sp. GAS41 | reverse complement strand
AAGCTTATCGATTCAGGGCGCCTCAAGGGTTCGCTGCGCCGGGCTCACGCCCGCCCTTGCCCCGCCAAACCACCCACTCAAAATTCAAAAGAGGCAAAAAAGCCAAAGCCGGCGACGCATTGGTGATCCGCACCTCGCCCTACACCGAGTCTCATCTGCCGATGTGATGTCGACCTTTCCTCAAGGCGTCACGTCAAGGCGTCACGATTACACCCGACCAGCCAGGCAAGTAGCGCGCCTCGGGTGTATGTGCAAGCGTCTTCGCCTGCTCGAGCGCCTTGGCAAAGCTCTTCGCAATCTTGCTCGCCGGAATCCGCGGCCGCAGGAAGTCTGCCCACAGAAACTCGCTGAACGGCGTGGCATCTTTCGCATAGCCGCCTGCATTGCGTAGTTCGCCGGCGAGACTGCGATAAGGATCGTCGCTCATTTCAGTGACCACCTTCGGCAGGTGTTCGTAGTCGTAGCGCGAACCGTCCGAGCCAAATGGATGAACCCACTGGTTATGCTCCATCATGCGCCAGAAGATGGTGAAGTCGAGCCACGACAGGTCCTTCAGCACCATCACCTTGACTTCCTCGACACGCTCTTCGAGCAGCGCTCGTCCGAGGTGATGATGGTCGACGATGTAGTAGCGGCCCTCCGGTCCCAGCACGGCGGGAAACGAGTGCGCATCGATCGCCGCGCTACGCTGCTTCTTGTTCAGGGTCTTCCAGTGCGCCCGTTTGAGCGCCACCTCGCGATAGCCCACCGTCATCTGCGTGGGTCGCAAGGCTTTGAGTTTTGCCGGGATGAAATGAATGTCTCTATTCGGGACCATGGTCTGCCTCATCAAATCGTTAAATCAACCGAGCCGAAAACAATAGCGCGAATCAGGCACGCCGTTAATACCTCCTGAACATTTTGCCTGGGTTCAGGAATGGTCCTTGCACACGCGCGAAGCGTCGCCTATAACTTGCGAAGATCGAGAATGCGAAATCGCGCCCGCCGTCGGGCATTGCAGCCGCTGTGTTGAATCGAAGCCGTTCGTCACCAGTCACCCGCAACCGACCCGAGCGAGGCCATCTTGAATCTGGATACCGTACGCATCTTCCTCATGACGCGAGGCATCGACCTCGGTACCAAAGTCCTCGGTGCAATCGTTCTATGGGTGATCGGCCGCTGGGTGATCGGCATTATCACCGGGCTGCTGCGCAAGCTGCTCGCGCGTAACGGACGCGTTGATCCCACGCTCGCCAACTACCTCGCCTCGATCCTCGGCGCTTTGCTGAACCTGCTGCTGATCCTTGCAATCCTGCAAGTCTTCGGAGTCCAGACTACTTCGTTCGCCGCGCTGCTCGCGGGTCTCGGTCTCGCCATCGGTACTGCGTGGGGCGGCCTTCTCGCCCACTTCGCAGCGGGCATCTTCATGCAGGTGCTGCGGCCCTTCAAGGTCGGCGACTTCGTGATGGCAGGCGGCGTAACCGGCACCGTTCAGGAGCTCGGTCTGTTCGGCACCACGATCATCACGCCGGACAATGTCACGACCATCGTCGGCAACAACAAGATCTTTTCCGACACGATCTCGAACTACAGCACGCTGCCGGTGCGCCGCGTCGAGCTGACGGCGAAGATCGCCAACGGCGTCGATCCGATCGACGCGGCTAACCGGCTACGTGCCGCAGTCGTCAAGATTCCTAACGTCGCGGATAGCCCGGCACCGGACATCGAAGTTCTGTCGTTCACGCCGGAGGGTCCTTTGCTGTGCGTGCGTCCCTATACGAATACCAGCACCTACTGGCAGGTCTACTTCGATACGAATCGCGCCATCATCGAGACGTTTCGTGAAGCGGGCTATCCGACGCCGGAAACGCCGCTAGTGCGGCGCGCGGCGAACTAGCGGGCGCATGCGTCAGTCGAGGTAGGGGCAGTAGTAGAGATGGAGGCAAAGGTAGGGGTTGACGTCGAGGCCGAGGCAAATGCAAAGGTAAAGGCAGAGACCAGCGCAGAGGCAGACGGCAAGACAGCCGCACCGTAGGTCCCTAAAGACAAAAAAAGCGCTGCGAAAACTCGCAGCGCCTTTTTCATCCAACTGGGTTCAAGCAAACTGCCCCGAACGCCCGCAAGCCGCGCCTCGCGGCCGCCAACCCTTATTTGGCGGTCGCGGGTTTGCGCAGCATCTTCCACAGCGCGCCGAGCAGCAGCGGCACGATGGCCGCGCCAATACCCACCAGCACGATCACGTTCAGGTACTGGCGAATAAACGGGATATTGCCGAAGAAGTAGCCCAGCAGCACCAGCAGCAGCACCCAGAACAGCGCGCCCACGAAGTTGAAGAGCTGGAAGCGGCTGACCGTCATCTGCGAGGCGCCGGCGACGAACGGCGCGAACGTGCGCACCACCGGGATGAAGCGCGCGAGCACGATGGTCTTGCCGCCGTGCTTTTCGTAGAAGTTGTGGGTCTTCTGCAGCGCTGCGCGATCAAGGAAGCGTTCGAGCAGCGGAATGTGCGTATTGAACACCTTGGGTCCGATCGACCTGCCGATCAGATAGTTGAGCGTATTGCCGCCGATGGCCGCCACCAGCAGCAGCACGATCAGCAGCCCGAGGCTCATTTCGCCGCTCGCGCAAAACGCGCCGCCGATGAACAGCAGCGAGTCGCCCGGCAGAAACGGCAATACGACCAGGCCAGTTTCGCAAAACACGATCAGAAACAGCACCGCGTAGACCCACGAGCCATACTGCTGGATGAAAATCCCCAGAAACTTGTCGATATGCAAAACCAGATTCACAAACTGCAGCAGCGTGTCCAAAAGCGTCCCTTATTGAGCGAGTGGCCTGAACGGCCGAACCGGCAGACCGTCTTGGCGTGGTGAAGTGGGTAACGATCCGAGCACCTGAAGGTGCCGAAATTGACCGGAGCCATGATACCGAAAGTGCCCGGCTGCGATAAAAAATCTGCGTACGCGGCCGCACACCTAGCGCGGGATGTACTCGCGGAGGACGTGGCCCGCTGCCGAGCCGCCGCCGCTCGCCAGCCGGTTCGCCGCGAATCGCTATAATTTCGCCATGTCCGAATTCTCCGAACCGCCTGTCGACGCCGCCAGCCAGCCTGTGGCGCCCGCCCTACGTCCGTTGCGGGCCATCCAGCCGCTGCCCGACCTGCTGATCAGCCAGATCGCCGCCGGCGAAGTGGTCGAACGGCCGGCCTCAGTCGTTAAGGAATTGCTGGAAAATGCGCTGGATGCCGGCGCGCAAACGCTGCGCATCCTGCTCGACGAAGGTGGCGTCAAACGCATTTCGATTACCGACGACGGCTGCGGCATTCCCGAAGCCGAATTGACGCTCGCGCTGATGCGCCATGCCACCAGCAAGATCCGCTCACTCGCCGAACTCGAAGCGGTCGGCACGCTTGGGTTTCGCGGCGAGGCGCTGGCGTCGATCGCCTCGGTGTCGGAGATGCTCATCACGAGCCGCACCGCCGACGCGCGCCATGCCATGCGTATCGAGGCGCAAACCGGCGTGCTGAGCCCGGCAGCCGGCACGCAGGGAACCACCATCGAAGTGCGCGAACTGTACTTCAACACCCCCGCGCGCCGAAAATTCCTGAAGAGCGAACAGACCGAGCTCGGCCACTGCCTCGAAATGATCCGTCGCGCCGCGCTGGCGCGGCCGGACGTGGCAATTTCGGTGCTGCATAACGGCCGCGCGGTCGAACACTGGAACGCGTCGGACCCCGCCACGCGCGTCGCCAAAATCATGGGCGAGACTTTCGCCACCGCTCATCTGCCGCTCGACGAATCAGCCGGTCCGCTAGCGGTCTACGGCTGCGCCGGCCTCCCGACCGCGAGTCGCGGGCGGGCCGATCAGCAGTATTTCTTCGTCAACGGGCGCTTCGTGCGCGACAAGCTGCTGACCCATGCCGTGCGTGCCGCTTATGAGGACGTGCTGCACGGCGAGCGCTACCCGTCGTATGTGCTGTTTCTCGATCTGCCGCCAGAGGGTGTCGACGTCAACGTGCACCCATCGAAGATCGAGGTGCGTTTCCGCGATTCGCGCTCGATCCACCAGTTTGTCTTCCATGCCGTACAACGAGCCTTGGCGCGACATGCCGGCGCGTCCCCGGAAACCACGGCAGGCGGACACGCGGCGCATCTCGGGCCGGTGCAGGGTAGCCCTGCGTCGTTCGCGGCTACGCCGCTCGGCGGTATGGCGGGCGGCATGACAGGTAGCATGGGCAGCATGAGCATGGGCAGCATGAGCATGGGCGGCGGCGCAGGCGCGCGGCCGAGCGTAGGTGCAAGCGGTCTGGCGAGCGGTAGCGGCAACCCCGGCGGCGGTTTTGGCGCCCAGGCGGGCAACACGTGGCTGCGCCAGGCGCGTATGACGCAAGGCACGTTGCCGGTCGCGCAACCTTTGGCGCTCTACGACGCCCTGTTCGGCCGTAAAGACAACGGCATGGGCACCGCAGGCGGCACGACCCCGCTCGAAGCGCGCGACTCCGCCGCTGAGACGCCCTCGTTCTTCGCCCCTCCGACGGCCGGCAATCCGTCGTTTCATGCCGCGGACGAACAGCCGCTTGGCTTCGCCCTCGGCCAGATTCACGGCATTTATGTGCTGGCGCAAAACGCGCAGGGCCTGGTGATCGTCGACATGCACGCCGCGCACGAGCGGATTCTGTACGAGCAGTTCAAGAACGCCCTGGCTGACCGGGCCATTGCGGTACAACCGCTGCTGATTCCGCTGTCGATGCAGGCCGATCCGGTCGAGATCGGCACCGTGGAAGAAGAGCGCGCGACACTCGACGCGCTCGGCTTCGACCTTGCGGTGCTCTCGCCCACCACGCTGGCGATTCGCGCCGTGCCGGCCCTGCTCAAGGACGCGGACCTGCAGGCACTGGCCCGCGCCGTGCTGACCGATCTGCACGCCTACGGCGGCTCGCGGGTGTTGACCGAACGGCAGCACGAACTGCTCGGCACGCTGGCCTGTCATCACGCGGTGCGGGCAAACCGCCGTCTCACGCTGGACGAAATGAACGCCCTGCTGCGCCAGATGGAAGCCACCGAACGCGCGGACCAGTGCAATCACGGCCGGCCGACGTGGTATCAACTGACGCTCTCCGACCTCGACCGCCTGTTCATGCGTGGTCAATGACCATGTGCAGCACCAGCATATTGCCGCGATCGCTAGCGCCACTAGCCTCGCGGGCAAGCCGAACATGACCCAATCCGCCACCCCGATTGTCTGTCTGCTGGGCCCGACCGCCTCGGGTAAAACCGCGGCGGCGCTCGCGCTCGCCGCCCGCAGACCGGTCGAAATCATCAGCGTGGATTCGGCACTGGTGTATCGCGAGATGGACATCGGCACCGCCAAGCCGAGTGCGGAGGAACAGGCGCGGGTGCCGCACCACCTGATCGATATCATCGACCCCGCCGACGCCTACTCGGCGGCCGGATTCCGTACCGACACCCTGCGTCTGGTGAGCGAAATATCCGCGCGCGGACGGATGCCGTTGCTGGTCGGCGGAACGATGCTGTACTACAAGGCGCTGACGCAGGGCCTGAACGACCTGCCGGGAGCGGATCCCGAGGTCCGCGCGGCGCTCGATGCCGAAGCGTTGCGCGACGGCTGGCCGGCCCTCCATGCACGGCTGGCCGCCGTGGATGCGCCGACGGCCGCGCGGCTCGCGCCGAACGACTCGCAGCGGATTCAGCGGGCGCTGGAAGTGTTCATGTTGACGGGGCAGCCGATGTCGGCCTTGCATGCCGCGCCTGCACGTATCGACGAGGCTGCGTTGCCCTGGCGCTTCGTGCCGGTGGCGCTGGAGCCGTCGGATCGCAGTGTGTTGCATGCCCGGATCGCGGCCCGCTTCGAGGCCATGCTCGCGGGTGGGTTCGTGGATGAGGTTCAGCGACTGCGGGCGCGCGGGGATCTGCACCTCGGCTTGTCGTCCATGCGTTGCGTTGGGTACCGGCAGGTTTGGGAATATCTCGATGGGGGAATGGACTTCCCCACCATGCGAGATAAGGGAGTGTTTGCTACCCGGCAGTTGTGTAAGCGCCAGCTTACGTGGTTGCGGAGTATGCCTGAGCGGATGGTTGTGGATTGTTGTGCTGCAGATGCAACCGAGCAGGTTTTGCGGGTTGTCGATGCAGTGGTTGGTGGCTGATTGCCGCCATGGTGTTCGGCATGAAACGGTGAGATCTCTCGCTGATTTCCCATGAATCGTCGGGAAAAGTGAGAAGGTCGGTAAAATGCCGTTTTACCCGATGCCGGCCGGTTGGCTGGACTTTTATCTGCGCCAACCATCTAGGACGCTCACTTTGCAGCAAAACTCGTCAATTCTTACCCCCTATCAGCGCCAGGCCTTTATCTGGGTCGCCATCGCGCTGGGACTCGGCATCCTCCTCTGGCTGCTCAGTCCCGTCCTCACGCCGTTCCTTCTTGGCGCCATCCTCGCCTACATCCTGCAGCCCGGCGTCGCGTGGATGGTGAAGCGTCGCGTGCCGCGCAGCCTCGCCGCCCTGCTTATGATGCTACTGTTCACAGTCGCCCTTACCGTCATGATCCTGCTCGTGCTGGTCGTGATCCAGAAGGAAGGCCCGCAACTCAAGCAACAGGTGCCGGTGCTGTTCGCCCACCTCAACGCGTGGCTCCAACCCAAGCTCGCGGTGCTGGGCCTCGCCGATTCGCTCGACTTCGCCAGCATCCGCGACCTCGTCACCGGACAGCTCGAAGGCAGCGCGCAGACCGTCGCGCTCTATGCCTGGACCTCCATTCGCACCAGCGGCAACGTCATGATGACGCTGATCGGCAACGTGGTTATGGTGCCGCTCGTGCTCTTCTATCTGCTCTACGACTGGAACCGCATGCTTGCGCGCATCCAGGGTTTCGTGCCGCGCCGCTGGCTCGACAAGACCCTGCAGCTCGCCCGCGACATGGACCGCATGCTGTCGCAATACCTGCGCGGCCAGTTGCTCGTGATGGGCGTGCTCGCCGTGTTCTATGCCATCGCACTGACCATCGCCGGCTTCGAAATCGCGCTGCCGGTCGGGATTTTTACCGGCGTCGCCGTCTTCATTCCGTACATCGGTTATGCCACGGGCCTCGCGCTGGCGCTGCTCGCCGCGCTGCTGCAGTTTGGCGACTGGTACGGCTTCGGTGCGGTCGCCGTGATTTACGGCTTCGGGCAGATTCTCGAGAGCTTCTTCCTCACGCCACGCCTCGTCGGCGAACGGATCGGCATGCACCCGCTCGCCGTGATCTTCGCCTTGCTCGCGTTCGGCCAGCTGTTCGGCTTTTTTGGCGTGCTGCTCGCGCTCCCTGTCAGCGCCATGCTCTCGGTAGCCCTGCGCGAATTGCGCCAAGGCTACCTTTCGAGCACGCTTTACAAGTAATTGACCATGAGTGCACCGGCTCCTGGCAGCTCCCATTTCCGGCTTCTACTACTGTGCTTCGTCAACTGACGCTCGATCTCGGCACACCGCCGCCATCGACATTCGACAATTTCTTCGCCGGCACCAACGCCGAGCTGGTGACGCGGCTGCGCGAGCTGGAAGCCGCGCTCGCCGCCGGCCCCGTGGCCGACCGGACCTTCTACGTGTGGGGCGAAAGCGGCAGCGGCCGCACCCATCTGCTGCAGGCGCTGATCCACGAGGCGCAGCCCGGCCACGCCCGTTTCGTGAGCCCGCAGAGCAGTCTCGCCGCCTTTGCCTTCGACCCGCGTATCGCGCTGTACGCCATCGACGACTGCGACGGCCTGTCGGGCGCCCAGCAGATCGCCGCGTTCAACCTGTTCAACGAAGTGCGCGCGCATCCCACCAGCGCGCTGGTGGCGGCCGGCAACGCCGCGCCCATCGGGCTCGCCGTGCGTGAAGACCTGCGCACGCGGCTCGGCTGGGGCCTCGTGTTTCACCTCGCGCCGCTCGCCGACGAAGGCAAGGCGGCAGTGCTCAAACACGCTGCCCGCGAACGCGGCATCGCGCTCGCCGACGACGTGCCGGCCTACCTGCTCACGCACTTCCGGCGCGACATGCCGAGCCTGATGGCGCTGCTGGACGCGCTCGACCGCTTCTCGCTTGAGCAGAAGCGCGCGGTCACGCTGCCGCTATTGCGCACGATGCTGGCCTCCCCCGCGGGCACCGAGGAACTGAGAACGGCAACCGTTTCACCCGCTTCAAGTAAAATGGGCCCCCATGGCTAATCTCGCTCTCTTCGACCTCGACCACACCCTCATCCCCACCGACAGCGACCACGAATGGGGCCGCTTCATGGTGAAGCACGGCATGGTCGACGCCGAAAACTTCGCGCGTGAAAACGATCGCTTCTTTGCCGACTACAAAGCCGGCAAGCTGGACATTCACGCTTACCTCGTCGCCATGCTGACGCCACTCGCGAAGTATTCGCGCGCGCAGCTCGCCGAGTATCACCAGATGTACATGCATGAAGTGATCAAGCCCGCCATCGTGCCGGCCGCGCTCGAGCTGGTGCGCCAGCACCGCGATGCCGGCGACCTGTGCTGCATGGTCACCGCCACCAACGAATTCATCACCGGCCCGATCGCCGCCGTGTTCGGCGTCGAGAAGCTGATCGCCTGCGAAGCTGAAACCGTGGACGGCCAGCCGCATTCCGACTACACCGGCCGTCCCACCGGCACGCCCAGCTACAAGGAAGGCAAGATCGTCCGTACCGAGGCATGGCTCGCTTCGCTCGGCAAGACATGGTCGGATTTCGAGCGCAGCTTTTTCTACAGCGATTCGCACAACGACATCCCGCTGCTCCAAAAGGTCACTGACCCGATCGCGACCAACCCGGACGACACGCTACGCGCTCACGCGCAGGCAAACGGCTGGCGCATCCTCGAACTCTTTCAACCCACGTGATCAAAAAATTAATCCGCAAGCTGTTCGGACAGGATCCGGCACCCGCTGACGACACCGTTCCCGCCGAAGCAGACGCAGCCGCTCAGTCGCAGGCCAGCGCCAACCGTGACGCCGCCACCGCCGCCAAACCACGCCGCAAGACGGCGCGAGACACGGGTAAAAGCGTGCGTGATCCCGAAGCGCCGGTCATCATTCCGGCAGACGTCCACGGCATCAACCCTGCGTTGATCTCTCGTAACGCGATTCGCGTCACCGAGGGTCTGCAGCAGGCCGGCCACCGGGCGTTTATCGTTGGCGGCGCCGTGCGCGACCTGCTGCTCGGCATCGCGCCGAAAGACTTCGACGTCGCCACCGACGCCACGCCTGATCAGGTGCAGAAGCTGTTCCGCCGCGCGCGCATCATCGGCCGGCGGTTTCAGATCGTGCACGTGCAGTTCGGCCAGGAAATCATCGAAACCTCCACGTTCCGCGCGCTGGTCGATCCGCCCGCGGCAGATGCCGCCCCGCCGCGGCGTCTGAAGCGCGACGAACTCGACCGCCGCACTCACGCCGTCGACGCCAGCGGCCGCGTGCTGCGTGACAACGTCTGGGGCGAGCAGCACGAAGACGCCACGCGCCGCGACTTCACGATCAACGCGATGTATTACGATCCGGCCACGCAGACCGTGCTGGATTACCACAACGGCATGGCCGACATGCGCGCCCGCCTGTTGCGGATGATCGGCGATCCGGCCACGCGCTATCGCGAAGACCCCGTGCGTATGCTGCGGGTGGTGCGCTTTGCCGCCAAGCTCGACTTCGAGATCGAAGACGCCACGCGCGCGCCGATCAAGGAGATGGCCGACCTCATCAATAACGTGCCGGCCGCGCGTCTGTTCGACGAAATGCTCAAGCTGATGCTGTCGGGCCACGCGCTGGCCTGCCTGAAGCGTCTGCGTCAGGAAGGCCTGCATCACGGCCTGCTGCCGCTGCTCGACGTGGTGCTCGAACAGCCGCACGGCGAAAAATTCATCACGCTCGCGCTCACCAATACGGATAACCGCGTACGCGCCGGCAAGCCGGTCTCGCCGGGTTTCCTGTTCGCCACTTTGCTGTGGCACGACGTGCAGCAGCGCTGGCAGGCCTTCGAAGCGCAGGGCGAATACCCCGTGCCTGCCCTGCACCGCGCGATGGACGAAGTGCTCGACATGCAGACCGAGAAACTCGCCATCCACAAGCGCTTCTCCTCGGACATGCGCGAGATCTGGGGTCTACAGTTGCGCCTCGAGAAACGCTCGGGCCGAAGCGCGCTGAAGCTGATGGAACACCAAAGATTTAGAGCGGGGTATGATTTCCTCCTGTTGCGCTGCGAATCGGGCGAACTCGAAGAGTCGGCCGGTACGTGGTGGTCGGAGTTCATCGACGGAGACGCTGCCGCGCGCGAGACATTGCTCACGCAAGGCGGGAAGGACCGGAGCCCCAAAAAACGACGGCGGCGCAGCAGCAGCGCCAGGAACCGCAAGCCGGGCGACGGAATGGAGGGCGGCACGACAGTCGACCGCGCAGCAGACGACGTGGGCCAGAGCGGCTCACACGAAGACTGACGCGGCCAGGCTGCCGGCCGTCGAACGATAGTCGCAGGAAGTTATGCCATGACGGTTGCCTATCTCGGCCTCGGCGCGAATCTCGGGGATGCGCGCCAGACCCTGAAAGACGCAGTGGTGTGCCTCGCTCAACAGCACACCATCGCCGTGCTCGCCAAGTCGAGCCTGTATCGCACCGCCCCGATCGACGCCGGTGGTGACGACTACTTCAACTGTGCCGTGAAGCTCGAAACGACACTGCCGGTCAGGCATCTTCTGGCGCTGTGCCACAAGATCGAGTTGCACTTCGGCCGCGAGCGGCCGTTTCGCAACGCCCCCCGCACGCTCGATCTCGACATCCTGCTGTACGGCGATCACTCGATCGACGAAGCCGATCTGATCGTGCCGCATCCGCGGCTCACGGAGCGCGCCTTCGTGCTGGTGCCGCTGATCGAACTCGATCCGGATCTGACCATTCCCCAACGCGGCCGCGCCGACGCTTTTCTCGCCGCGGTTGCCGGTCAGCGCATCGAAAAAATGAAATCACCCTGTCAGTGCCCGCTGCTCAAGGCGCTTGGCGACGACAACAACGAGACGACGCAGACAACCACCAAAGGCCGTTGCTCATGAGCGCCACTCCGCTGACGGTCACGGCGCCGCAGTTACGGCCGCCGTTTCGCTACATCGCGATCGAAGGGCCGATCGGCGTAGGCAAGACTTCGCTGGCGCGGCGCCTTGCTGAACGATGGTCGATGCATCCGCTGTTCGAACGGCCGCAAGACAACCCGTTTCTCGAGCGCTTCTATCGCGACACCACCCGTTACGCCCTGCCCGCGCAGTTGCACTTCGCGCTGCAGCGCGCGCAACAGGCGCAGGAGGTCGCGGCGATTCATGCCGCCGGCACACCGCTGATCGCCGATTTCATAACGGACAAAAACGAGATCTTTGGGCGCCTGACGCTGCCGGAAGACGAGTGGCAGTTGTATCGCGCGCTGTCTGCCCGGATCGATGCGCAACCTTTGAAGGGTACCGTTGCCGGTAGCCCCGGCGCCGCGCCGGCGCCCGATTTCGTGGTGTACCTGCAAGCCAGCCCCGAAGTGCTGTACGCCCGCATCCAGAAGCGCGCCACGGCAATGGAATTGCAGATTTCCGACGCGTATCTGCACGCCCTGTGCGACGCGTATAACGAATTTTTCTATCATTACGACCGCACGCCGGTGTTGACGGTCAACGCCGAACATCTGAACCCGCTCGATTCGGACGCAGACCTTGCGCTGCTCGTCGAACGCATGGAAACCATGCGCGGGCGCAAGGAATTCTTTGTCAAGGGCACCTCGCTCTGAGCGACGGCGCCCGCTTCTTTTTCCAACGGAATACCCCATGAGCTATTTGCAGGAAACGAGCCGGAACGCTATTACGGTCCCGAAACTGCAGGCAATGCGTGATGCGGGCGAAAAGATCGCCATGCTCACCTGTTACGACGCAAGCTTCTCCGCGCTGCTGGACCGCGCGGGTGTCGACGTGCTGCTGATCGGCGATTCGCTCGGCAACGTGCTGCAAGGTCAAACGACGACGCTGCAGGTCACGCTCACCGAAATCGCTTATCACACCGCCTGCGTGGCTCGGGTCCGTCCGTCAGCACTCGTGGTCGCCGATCTGCCGTTTGGCACTTACGGCACGCCCGAAGCGGCCTTCGCCAGTTCCGTGGAGTTGATGCGCGCGGGCGCGCAGATGGTCAAGCTGGAGGGCGGCGAATGGCTTGCCGATACCGTGCGTTTTCTGGTTGAGCGCGCGGTGCCGGTGTGCGCCCACATTGGACTCACGCCGCAATCCGTGCACGCGTTTGGTGGTTTCAAGGTGCAGGGCAAGACCGAGACCGGTGCGCACCAGTTGTTGCGGGATGCGCGTGCCGTGCAGGACGCGGGCGCCCAATTGATCGTGATAGAAGCGGTTCCGGCGCAACTCGGCACCGAAGTCACCACGCAGTTGCGGATCCCCACCATCGGGATCGGCGCGGGCGTGGATTGCTCAGGTCAGGTTCTCGTGTTGCACGACATGCTCGGGATTTTTCCCGGCAAGCGGCCACGCTTCGTAAAGGACTTCATGCAGGGCCAGCCGAGTATTTTCGCAGCGGTCGAGGCGTATGTGCGGGCAGTGAAGGACAACTCGTTCCCGGGCCCGGAACATACGTTCTGAGCGAGCTTGCGCAGGATGTCAGGCCGGATGTCCTTCCGGCCTCATCCGATCACTCGCGCGGGTAATGCACCCCGCAGGGCGTTGCAGACGAGCAGCGCCTCGGCATTCAATACGTCGTCCTTTGTCAGCACGCGCTCCGCCGCATTCAACTGCGAATCTTCCAGCAGCATGCTTCGCATCACGCCGGGCAGCACGCCTGACGACAATGGCGGTGTCCACCAGCGCCCGGCAAGCTTGACGAATACATTCGAGCGGCCGCCTTCGGTCAACTCACCGCGTTCGTTGAAAAACAGCGTGTCGAACGCGCCAAGCGCCTCCGCGCTCCGCCAGCCGCGGTCGTATTCTTCACGGCGGGTGGTTTTGTGACGCAGCAATACATCGTCCGCCTCGGTCGCGACGAACCCATGATCCGGCGCGAGCAACAGGCCGACTTCGCCGCCTTGCAAAGGAACCAGCGGCGCCGCAGTGATCTGCACCGCCCCGCTTTTGGCGAGGGCGAGCCTGACGCGATGTGGTGTTGTTGCAGGCAACGCATCGCACTGTGCATCGATTTGCGCACGCAATGCCTCTTCGTCGAATCTGAAGCCGAACCACGCGGCGCTCGCCGCCAGCCGCCCCAGGTGGCGAGCGAGATGCCGAACGCCAGCCTCGCGGGTCGCGTACAGGGTTTCGAATAGCTCGAAACCGGGATCGGCCTCGGTCAGAAAACGCGCTTTCAATTGGCACTCCGCATATTCGTCAGCAGCGACGCTGTCCAGCACGATGCCCGCCCCCACGCCCATGCTGCCGTGGCGCTCGGGCATTCCATCTGAGGGCGCCTCGAGCGTGAGCGTGCGAATCGCGACGGAGAGGCAGAAATCGCCAAAGGTATCTTGCTCGGAGGGCGCAGAATTTCCAGTGGCCGCCGGATCGGGCACGCGTGAAGCGGGTGCGGATGCGGTAACAGGCGCAGTTGCGGCCGCTGAGGCGGTCGTAGTGCTCTCGGTCGCCGAACCGGTCGGGACACTCTTGACGCCGCTTGCCGCATCGAGCCAGCCGATCGCACCCGTGTACAGTCCGCGCGGCGTGCTCTCGAGCGTCTCGATCAACTGCATCGTGCGATGCTTCGGCGCACCGGTAATCGATCCGCATGGGAACAGCGCGCGCAGCACGTCGGCGAACGAGGTCTGCGCGCGCAGCCGCGCCTCCACAGTCGATGTCATCTGCCACACGGACGCATAAGGCTCGACCGAGAACAGCGCCGGAACCTTGACCGAGCCGGTCTCGGCGACGCGCGACAGATCGTTGCGCAACAGATCCACGATCATGACGTTTTCAGCGCGGTTCTTGGGGTCGTGGGCAAGAAACTCCGCCGCGTGACGATCGGCAACCGGATCGTCCGGTGCCCGCGGCGCCGTGCCCTTCATCGGCCGCGCACGCAATGTGGCCCCCGCTTTCTCGACAAACAGCTCCGGCGAACACGAGAGCACCCAGCGCTCGCCGGGTAATGCAATCAATGCGCCGTATGGCACGGGCTGCCGTGCCCGCAGACGGCGATACAGCGCCACCGGGCTGCCGAACACGCCGAACCCGAGCCGGTAGGTGTAGTTGACCTGATACGAATCGCCGGCTCGATGCGCCTCATGAATCGCCTCGATCGCCGCTTCGAATTCCGCCAGATCGACGCTTGCATGCACCCGCGCGGTCCCTGCCACCGACGGTTGCGCCGCCCCGCCGTCGCATTGTGTCAGCCACGCATCGGCTTCGTCGCGGGAGAGCCGCGCGCATCGCTCGAACAATAAAAAACGCAGCGCGGCATCGCCACGCTGCGTTTTATCCAACTGTGAAACCTGCTGCCGGCTCGAGGATGAAAGCGCGCCCCCTTGGGAAACGCTCAATGACGACGCCCCGTCCCCCCGCTCCAGCACAAGCTGGCGGCCAAACTCGTAATCGCCCAGCATCACCGCATGCAGACCGCGACCCAGGTCGTCCGCCACCGCGTCGCACACCGCATCGAGCTGCGCCGCATCGGCGCAGACCCTTTCGTGCACAAATTGCGTGTACAGGCGGCTCGAGCGCCGCGCCGCTGTCGCGCCGCAATCGTCGAGCAACGCGAACACGGCGCCGCGATTATCGACCATCTTGCCTGCCGCCAACTTCAAACCGCCATTAATCGAAGAAACTCTTCACGCGATCGAACCAGCTCTTGCTTTGCGGGCTATGACGCGCCCCGCCCTCAACCAGCGACTTCTCGAACTGCTGCAGCAACTCGCGCTGCGGTTCGGTGAGCTTGACCGGCGTCTCGACCTGGACATGCACGTACAGATCGCCGGCAATGCTCGAACGCAGCCCCTTGATGCCCTTGCCGCGCAGACGGAACGTCTTGCCCGACTGGGTGCCTTCGGGCACCGTAAAGCTTGCGCGACCCGCCAGCGTCGGCACTTCGATCTCGCCGCCCAATGCTGCCGTGGTAAACGGAATGGGCATCTGGCAATGCAGATCGTCGCCGTCGCGCTCGAATACCGAGTGCTGCTTGATATGAATTTCGACGTACAGGTCGCCTGACGGACCGCCGTTGATACCCGGCTCACCATTGCCGGCCGAACGGATGCGCATGCCGTCGTCGATGCCCGCCGGAATCTTCACTTCCAGCGTCTTGGTTTCCTTCACCTTGCCCGCGCCGTGGCAGTTTACGCACGGGTCAGGAATGTGACTGCCGGTGCCATGACACTTCGGGCAGGTCTGCTGGATGCTGAAAAAGCCCTGCGACATCCGCACCGAACCCGAGCCATTACAGGTCGGGCAGGTTTCGGGCTTGGTGCCGGGCTTCGCGCCCGAACCGTGACAGATTTCACACGATGCCCAGCTCGGCACGCGAATCTGCGTGTCGTAACCGTGCGCGGCCTGCTCCAGCGTGATTTCCATGCTGTAGCGCAGATCGGCGCCGCGATACACCTGCGGACCCGCACGGCCACCGCCGCGCGCGGCGCCGCCGGCCGCCTGGCCGAAGATGTCGCCGAAAATATCGCCGAATGCATCGGCAAATCCGCCGAAGCCCTGCGCGCCCGCACCACCCATGTTCGGGTCGACACCGGCATGGCCGTACTGGTCGTACGCGGCACGCTTCTGCGAGTCCGACAGCATTTCATAGGCTTCCTTCACCTCTTTGAAATGCTCTTCCGCGTCCTTGTTGCCCGGATTGCGGTCGGGGTGATGCTTCATCGCAAGCTTGCGATAAGCCTTCTTGATTTCCTCGTCGCTCGCGTTCTTTGCGACGCCCAAAACCTCGTAGTAATCCCGTTTCGCCATATCGGTTCAACGCCCTCCGCGCAGCAAGGCACGGCGGCTCCTCTTGAATGCTGGAGTCTCGCGACTCGTCCGGCCGCTGCTCGCCCGCCGTTTACACGGCTTGAGCAACGCCCTCCATAAAACAAATGTGCCCGGAGAGCCCAAAAGGCTCACCAGGCGCGATAACCGCTTTGCAGGTTCATGCGCCCAGACACGGGCGCATCACCGTTTTGCAGCCGGGCCGCACGCACTGCTGCGAGCGGCTTACGGTCAAATGGCGACCTGGCTTTAGTCTTTCTTCACTTCCTTGAACTCGGCGTCCACGACGTCGTCTTCCGGCTGGCTCGCGCCACCGGCCGATGCACCACCGGCCGCGCCCGCAGCACCTGCCTCTGCACCCGCCGCGCCTTGGGCTGCCTGCATGTCGGCGTACATCTTTTCGCCGAGCTTCTGCGAGGCCGTCGCCACCACTTCGATCTTGGCTTCGATCGCCGCCTTGTCGCTCGAACCGCTCTTCAGCGTCTCTTCGAGGTCCTTCAGCGCTGCTTCGATCTTTTCCTTCTCAGCCGCTTCCAGCTTGTCGCCGTATTCGGTGAGCGCCTTCTTCGTGCTGTGGACCAGCGCGTCGCCCTGGTTGCGGGCATCGGCCAGTTCGCGCAGCTTGTGATCTTCTTCTGCGTTCGCTTCCGCGTCCTTCACCATCTTTTCGATTTCGGCTTCCGACAGACCCGAGTTCGCCTTGATGGTGATGCGGTTTTCCTTGCCGGTTGCCTTGTCTTTCGCGCCGACGTGCAGAATGCCGTTCGCGTCGATGTCGAAACTCACTTCGATCTGCGGCACGCCGCGCGGTGCCGGCGGAATGCCTTCAAGGTTGAACTCGCCCAGCAGCTTGTTGCCGGCTGCCATTTCGCGTTCGCCCTGGAACACCTTGATCGTGACGGCACCCTGATTGTCGTCCGCCGTCGAATACACTTGCGCGTGCTTCGTCGGGATCGTGGTGTTCTTGTTGATCATCTTGGTCATCACGCCGCCAAGCGTTTCGATGCCGAGCGACAGCGGGGTCACGTCGAGCAGCAGAACGTCCTTGCGGTCGCCAGACAGCACCTGGCCCTGGATCGCGGCGCCCACGGCCACGGCTTCGTCCGGGTTCACGTCACGGCGCGGTTCCTTGCCGAAGAATTCCTTGACCTTGTCCTGCACCTTCGGCATACGCGTCATACCGCCGACCAGAATCACGTCGTCGATTTCGCCAACCTTCACGCCTGCGTCCTTGATAGCCAGACGGCACGGCTCGATGGTGCGTTCGATCAGCTCTTCCACCAGCGCTTCGAGCTTCGCACGCGTAATTTTCAGGTTCAAGTGCTTCGGACCCGACGCGTCTGCCGTGATGTACGGCAGGTTGATTTCGGTCTGCTGGCTAGACGACAGTTCGATCTTCGCCTTTTCCGCCGATTCCTTCAGGCGTTGCAGCGCCAGCACGTCCTTCGACAGATCGACGCCCTGCTCTTTCTTGAACTCGCCGATGATGTAATCGATGATGCGCTGGTCGAAGTCTTCACCGCCGAGGAACGTATCGCCGTTCGTCGAGAGCACTTCGAACTGCATTTCGCCGTCAACGTCGGCGATTTCGATGATCGACACGTCGAACGTACCGCCGCCGAGGTCATACACGGCAATCTTGCGATCGCCCTTTTCTGCCTTGTCGAGGCCGAACGCGAGCGCGGCTGCGGTCGGTTCGTTAATGATGCGCTTGACTTCCAGACCGGCAATGCGACCGGCGTCTTTCGTAGCTTGACGCTGGCTGTCGTTGAAGTACGCGGGAACCGTAATCACGGCTTCCGTGACCGGCTCGCCGAGGTAGTCTTCAGCGGTCTTCTTCATCTTGCGCAGCGTTTCCGCCGAGATCTGCGGCGGAGCAAGCTTCTGATCGCGCACTTCGATCCACGCGTCGCCGTTATCAGCCTTGATGATCTTGTAGGGCATCAGGGCGATGTCTTTCTGCACTTCTTTCTCTTCGAAACGGCGGCCGATCAGGCGCTTGACCGCGTACAGCGTGTTGCGCGGGTTCGTGACCGACTGACGTTTCGCAGGCGCGCCGACGAGAATTTCGCCGTCTTCCATGTAAGCGATGATCGACGGCGTGGTGCGCGCACCTTCCGAGTTCTCGATCACCTTAACCGAATTGCCTTCCATGATCGCCACGCACGAGTTGGTCGTGCCGAGGTCGATGCCGATGATTTTGCCCATTTTCACTATTCTCCTGATTTTGATCGCTGCGGTAGGGTGCCTTGTGCCCATCTGACGGCAAGGCAACCCGCCTTCAATTCATACCTGCACTCAACATAAGTGCGTCCGCATCGTTTTCAAGACCTCGAACACTATGCGGTCTTTAATTTTTTTCAATCGCCGGCTGGTTCGGGATTGCTTCGGCCTGTGACGCTGTTGCCCGCGGTTCCGCTGCCGGCCGTCTTTGCCCGGACTTTTTCCCGCACGGCCGCTACGGCTGCCTGGAACTGTCCGAGGCCGTGCCAGCCAGTTGCCCGGCCAAGCCGCTTGCCACGGTGAAAGAAGTACCAGGTCGGCACGCCGTGCAGCAGGAAGCGACGCCCCAGCTCGCGGTGCTCATAGACGTTGCTGTGAAACCATTTGAGCCCGAGCGAGCGAATCGCCTCGGGCTGCGCCAGCATCGCCTTCTTTGCTATTTCACAGTTAAAGCAGTCGAGCCCCCAGAAGAACACCACCGCCAGCTCGTCGCCGGCCGCTTCGAGCGCAGTGTCGAACGACTGGGCGCTCAACTCCTGCATTTCGAACGCGGCAAAAGCCGTGACGTCGACAGAAAGGCTGGCCATGATAACGGTGTCGGCCTGGGAGACTATTCAGCGAGAGCGCGCTTACTTCGGCTGCGCGACTGTGACGAGCGCCGGACGCAGCACGCGCTCGGCAATCACGAAGCCCTTTTGCAGCACGGAAACGACCGTATTCGGCTCCTGCTCGGCCGGCACCATCGAAATGGCCTGATGACGATGCGGATCGAACTTCTCGCCGGCCGGGGGATTGATCGCGACGACGCGCCCCTTCTCGAGCGCACCGTTCAATTGACGCAAGGTCAGCTCGACGCCTTCGCGGACCTTCTGCAGGTCGTCGGACGAGTGCGCAACGGCCGCCTCGAGACTGTCGACCACCGGCAAGAGGTGCTCGGCAAAGCTTTCGATCGCAAACTTGTGGGCCTTGGTGACGTCTTCCTGCGCGCGGCGGCGCACGTTTTCGGTCTCGGCCTTCGCACGCAGGAAGCTCTCCTGCAGCTCGGCAATCCTCACCTGCGCCTCGGTCAGGGCCGCTTCGACGCCTGCCGGCGCGCTCGCGTCCGGGGCACCTTCAACCGGGTTGACGTCCGGTTGCACCGCGGCGGCCTCGGCGGCCTGGCGCGCGGCTTCTTCGGCGGGCGTGGGATTCTGGCTCGTCGGGTTCTCTTGCGTGTTTTCCATGTCGCTGAAAGTCGTAAAAAAGTTAAAGCCAAGGGTGGCGGCATTGTGTCCTTACAGGCTCATTTAAGCGTTGTAAAAACACGACACACGCGATCGCTCTTCGTTCGTTAAGTTGGGGACCTAAAGCACGATTTCAAGCGGCCAAAACGACCTTTCTGCACCGCAGCAGTGCGGGAGAAATGCCTCGTTACAACCATTACTCTGACTTCATCAGAATGAGATTGAGTGGGGTTGCGGACTGACCTAAACTGCAAAGACTGATCGGGAAAGGCACGTTTACCCTAGCCCGGTGTATGCCACTTCAATAAGCCTACCGCATTCGTTCAGCATCCTTTCGGGGGAGTACCGTGAAACTGACCTTCGCAATATCCGTGGTCGCTTTGGTGCTCATTGCGGGAACCACGACCATCTGTATGTCCGGGGCAGTGAACGACAGCACGACCGAGTATGGCGGCGTACACGCCACCATGGAACAACTGTTCAATCCCCACCTGAAAGTTTGTCGATAATGCGTCGGTCGCGCTTGGTTGGGCGCCCATGCAACGCGGCGGCCGGCTCGCGATACGTCTTGCGCCGTTCCTGCTCCACCTGCCGCTTTATCTTGCTGTCCCCGGTCTCCGCGTAAAGCGTCTGCGCCACGCTGGCCGGTCCGCGCACGTCGCACACGCCCAGCACTTCCACCTGCCAGATTATCCTTTCGATCTCGATCTCAACGAGATCGCCGACCCGCACGTCCTTTGCCGGCTTGACCGCAGCCCCGCCGATACGCACGCGGCCTTTTTCGACCGCATCCGCCGCCAATGAGCGCGTCTTGAAGAAGCGCGCGGCCCACAGCCACTTGTCGATGCGCAGACGCGCACCCGGTTCTGTTGAGATTCTGTAGTTCATTGCTCAGTCTCGCGCTTCGAGCGCTCACGCCTCCACTACGCCTTGCACGGATGGCGCCTGCACCGGCCACCCCTGCAGATTCTGCGCGACGATTTCACCCAGCGCGGCAATCCACGCATGCGAGGCATTCAGGCAAGGAATGCGGTGAAACTCCTTGCCGCCGGCATGCACGAACTCGTCGCGGACCTCCATGCCGATTTCCTCGATCGTTTCGAGGCAATCGGCCGTAAAACCCGGACAGAACACGTCGGCCCGGCGCACACCCGCGGCGCCCAGTTCCTTGAGCGTCGGCGCGGTGTACGGCTGCAGCCACTCCGCCTTGCCGAAGCGCGACTGGAACGTAATGCGACATTCGACCGATGTCAGTTCAAGTGCCTGCATCAGCAGTGCTCCCGTGAGCTGACATTGCTCGTGATAAGGGTCGCCCAGGTCGAGCGTGCGCTTGGGAACGCCGTGGAAACTCAACACCAGCTTGTCGCCCGCCGCGAAATCCGGGCGCCCATGAGCGTGCCAGTACTGATGCACCTGCGCAGCCAGTGCCGCAATGTAGGCGGGATGGTCGGCATATTGACGGATGGTGCGAATTTCCAGCTGGTTGCGCATGCGCGCCAACGCGGAAAACGCGGCGTCGAAGGCCGTGGCAGTGGTCGACGACGAGTATTGCGGATACATCGGCACCAGCAGCACACGTTCGGCGCCGGCCAGCTTGAGCTGATTCAGCATGTCCGGAATGCCCGGCACACCGTAACGCATGGCGTAGTCGACGAGCACCGTGTAATCGTTCGCCTGCAGCAGATGCCGCAGCCCTTCCACCTGCTTCTCCGTGAAAACGCGCAGCGGCGAGCCTTCCGCCGTCCACACCGCGGCATATTTCCGCGCCGACGAACGCCCGCGAAAAGGCAGGATCACCAGCCGCAGAATGACCTGCCAGATGACGGCGGGAATCTCGACTACCCGAGCGTCCGACAGAAACTGCGCGAGATAGCGCCGCACGGCCTTCGGCGTTGGAGCGTCAGGCGTGCCCAGATTAATCAGCAACACCGCCACACGGTGGGCTGTGGCCGGTTGAGATGGCCGCTCGAGATCGAAACGCATAGGCAACAGGATGCGCCGCTTGCGGCGAAAGAACGTTTCAGGTGGAAACCATTATAGCGGCGCGATCCGCCGCCGATACCTGGCCATTCGGCCGATTGGCAAGCCCGGCGGCACCCCGCATCATGAGCACACGGTTCCGGGCGTTGCGCGAAGGTCAGCGGCGAGCATCCCCATGGGGCGCCGCCGTCCGTAGCGGATGGAGGTTATTGCTGACTAAGCGTGAGCGAGAGCAGCCGTGCCGTGATGTCCACAATCGGGATCACCCGGTTGTAAGCCATCCGCGTCGGTCCGATCACGCCGAGCGTGCCGACGATCTTGCCGTTCACTTCGTAGGGCGCGGTCACCACGCTCATTTCTTCAATCGGCACGAGGTTCGACTCGCCGCCAATGAAAATCTGCACGCCCTGGGCGTGACTCGACACGTCGAGCAACTGAAGGAGGCTGGTCTTTTGGTCGAATACATCGAACAGCTTGCGCAGCCGCGCCATGTCGGAAGACAGGTCGGCCACTTCGAGCAGTTTGCGCTCGCCGGAGATCAGCACGGTCTCACCGGTGTCCGCCTCGTCGGTGCTGGCGGTGACGGCAGCGTGCATCAGCGTGGTCATGTCGCCGCGCAGTTCGTCGATCTCATCGCGCAGGCGCCGGCGGACCTCGTCGAACGAGAGACCGGCGAAGTGAGCGTTGATGTAGTTGGACGCCTCCACCAGTTGCGACGGCGAAAAGTCACGCTGCGTCGCCATGATGCGGTTCTGCACGTCGCCCTCGGGCGTGACGATGATCAGCAGGATGCGCTTGTCCGACAGGCGCATGAACTCGATCTGCTTGAACACGTGGCTGCGCCTCGGCGTCAGCACGACGCCCGCGAACTGCGACAGATTGGACAGCACGCTCGCCGCAGCCGCGACGATCTTCTGCGGCTCGCCCGCCTGCAGGGTGGTCTTGACGGTACGGGTAACGGCTTCTTCGTCCGCGGCGGACTCGACGGTGAGCATGGTGTCGACGAAGAGGCGGTAGCCACGCGGCGTGGGAATTCGTCCCGCCGAGGTATGCGGGCTGATGACGAGCCCCAGCTCCTCCAGATCGGACATCACATTGCGGATGGTTGCCGGACTCAATTCCAGACCGGAATAGCGGGACAACGTGCGCGAACCGACCGGCTGACCTTCGGCGATGTAGCGCTCGATCAGCGTTTTGAGGAGGGTTTGTGCGCGGGGATCTAGCATGACCGAAAATTTTAGCTTAATGACGCAACAACCGCGAGCGCTAACAATATCAGCCCTCGTTCCGTGTGGGACCGTCCGCACAGCAAGACCGGCGGCGCGGCGCTCCGCGCAGATCCGCGCCCGTGCGTTCGGTGCAGTCCCCGCGTGCCCCCTGTCATCAGCGCTTGACCATTCTAGCGACAATCCTCGCCAGCATCTTGCGCCCCCGCCCCGCGCCGGCGCCTGTGTGGCGCCGGACGGTTCTTTTCAGCCCCCACCTATGGTGTAATGCCGGCATGCAAGTTACCAGCCAGTTCAAGACCGTCGCGCTCGTCGGGCGCAACAATACGCCAGGTATCGGCGAGCCGCTGACCGCGCTCGCCTCGTGCATCGCGAAGCGCGGCTTCGACGTGGTGTTCGAAGCGGACACCGCCGCGGAGATCGGCGTGACTGATTACCCGGCCCTGCGTCCCGCGGAGATCGGCGCGCGCGCCGACGTGGCCGTGGTGCTCGGCGGTGACGGCACGATGCTCGGCATTGGCCGCCAGCTCGCGCCCTACCGGACTCCGTTGATCGGCATCAACCACGGCCGGGTCGGTTTTATCACCGACATCCCGATTTCCGACATGCAGGTCATCGTCCCGCAGATGCTCGGCGGGCACTTCGAGCGCGAGGAACGTACGCTGCTCGAGGCGCGCATCATGCGCGACGGCAGCCCGATCTACCACGCGCTCGCGTTCAACGACGTGGTGGTGAACCGTAGCGGCTTCTCGGGGATGGCGGAACTGCACGTCTCGGTCGACGGGCGCTTCATGTACAACCAGCGCTCGGACGGGCTGATCGTCGCCACACCCACCGGCTCGACCGCGTACGCGCTGTCGTCGGCCGGGCCGATCCTGCATCCGCAGTTGCAAGGCATCGTGCTGGTGCCGATCGCGCCGCACGCGCTGTCGAACCGGCCCATCGTGCTGCCGGACGACTCGAAGGTCAGCATCCAGATCGTCGCGGGCCGGGACGTGAACGTCAATTTCGACATGCAGTCGTTCACTGCGCTCGAACACAACGACACCATCGAAGTGCGCCGCTCGCGCCATACCGTGCCGTTGCTGCATCCGGTCGGCTATAGCTACTTCGCGACGTTGCGCAAGAAGCTTCACTGGAACGAATACCCGTCGCACGAAGACGACATCAAGCCCTGAGCGGATCGCCCCAGCCGGTAACCCACGCCCACCAGACGCCTCCATGCTTCGCCACCTTTCGATACGCGACTTCGTCATCGTCGCCGCGCTCGACCTTGAATTCGACAGCGGCTTTACGGTTTTTTCAGGTGAAACAGGCGCCGGCAAGTCGATCCTGATCGACGCCCTCGCATTGGCGCTCGGCGCCCGCGCCGACGCCAGCGTCGTGCGCACCGGCGAAGCCCGTGCCGACATCACGGCGGAATTCGAAACCCATGCGCAAGTCGAGCAGTGGCTCGATGAGCAGGCCCTCGGCTCGCCGGGCGGTGCGGCGGCCGACGACCCGCACGGCAGCACGGTCATGTTGCGGCGCGTAGTCGACGCGAACGGCCGCTCGCGGGCCTTCATCAACGGCACCGCGGCCACGCTCGCGCAATTGCGCGAAGTGGGCGAAATGCTGGTGGACATCCACGGCCAACATGCGCACCAGTTGCTGATGCGCCTTGACGCCCAGCGCGAACTGTTCGATACCCACGCCGGATTGATCGAGAGGGCCGGCGTCGTGAGCCGCGCCTGGCGCACCTGGCGCGACAAGGTACAGGCGATCGAACTCGCCAGGACCCGCGACCGCGAACTGCAACTCGAGCGCGAACGCCTCGCCTGGCAGTTGGCCGAACTCGACAAGCTCGCCCCGCAACCGGGCGAATGGGAAGAGGTCAACGCCGAACACAACCGCCTGTCGCATTCAGCCAACCTGATCGACGGCGTGCAGGGTGCGCTCGCCGCGCTGTCCGAGTCCGACGAGGCGATGATTACGCATCTCGCCTCGATCGTCTCAAAAGTGCGCGACCTTGCGGAGATCGATCCGGCGTTGAACGACGCCCTCGCCGCCCTCGAACCCGCTGAGATCCAGTTGCAGGAAGCCGCGTATTCGCTGAGCCACTATGCGCAGCGGCTCGAACTCGATCCGGAGCGCCTCGCGCAGATCGAGAAGCGCGTCGACGCCCTGCACTCGGCTGCCCGCAAATTCCGTTTGCAGCCGCAGACGCTGCCCGAGGAACATGCCGCGCGTCGCGCGCAACTGGCCGCGCTCGACGCCGCCACCGACCTGGACAGCCTGCACGCCGCTGAAGCCAAAGCGAAGGAAGTCTATCTCGCCGAGGCGAGACAGCTCTCCAAGGCGCGCACCAAGGCCGCCAAGGCTTTGGGCTCGGCGGTCACGACCGGCATGCAGGAACTGTCGATGAAAGGCGGCAGTTTCGAAGTCGCCCTCGTGGCACTGCCGGAAGGCGGCGCGCATGGGCTCGAACAGGTCGAATTCCGGGTGGCGGGCCATGCCGGCGTGCCGCTGCGGCCGCTGGCGAAAGTCGCTTCGGGCGGCGAACTGGCGCGGATCAGCCTCGCGCTCGCCGTGATCGCCAGTGCCGCCAGCCCCACGCCCACCTTAATATTCGACGAAGTGGACACCGGCATTGGCGGCGCGGTCGCGGAGGTGGTCGGGCGATTGCTGCATCAACTCGGACGCGCCCGCCAGGTGCTGTGCGTGACCCATTTGCCGCAGGTCGCCGCGCGGGGCGATCACCACTTCCAGGTGGCGAAGGCCGCGAACGGCAAAGGCGGCACGGTCAGCAGCGTGACCTCGCTCGACAAGGCGAGCCGCGTCGAAGAGGTGGCGCGCATGCTCGGCGGCCTGGAGATCACCGCCACCACCCGCAAGCACGCCAGGGAAATGCTGGCGGCGTAAGCGGGACAGCCCGCCGTCACCCAAACACCCGCTGCCACAACGCCAGCACCGCCAGGCGTTCCGCCTCGACGGTGGCCGGTTCGACGCGCGCCTTCTCCATCCCGTCGAGTCTGAGCTTGTGCTGCAGCTTGCGGTAAGTGCGATACGCCGCGCCCACCGTCTCGGCCTCCTCCTCGCTCATCATCCCGAAGCGCGACACCTCGCGCAGCAAGGCGATATTGCCGGTATTGCGGATCAACTCCGGATCGCGGGCAGCGTGCAGCAGCACCCAGTATTGAACCGTGAACTCGATATCCACCATCCCGCCGCGATCGTGCTTCAGATCGAACAGTTGCGTCCGGTTGGGATGTCCCGCTTCCACACGCTCGCGCATGTCGACGATCTCGCGCGCAAGCGGTGCGGCCTCGCGCGGCGTGGTCAGCACCTGCTCGCGGATCGCTTCGAACTTCGCGCCGATCTCGGCATCGCCCGCGCAATAGCGTGCCCGCGACAGCGCCTGGTGTTCCCAGACCCACGCGGTATTCGCCGCGTCGCCTTCGCGCAACTGATAACGCCTGAACGCATCCAGATCGGTGACGAGCAGGCCCGACTCGCCATTCGGCCGCAGCCGCAGGTCGACGTCGAACAAGGTGCCCGCGCCCGTGGCCATCGTCAGACAGGTGATCAGGCGCCGGGTGTACATGGCGTAGATTTCCGCTGCATTGTCGTCAGGATCGTCGTACAGGAAGATCAGGTCGAGGTCCGAGGCATAGCCCAGCTCCTTGCCGCCCAGCTTCCCGTACGCGATGACCGCAAAGCGCGGCACCTCGCGGTGACGCCGGGCCAGCTGGTTCCAGACGGCTTCGAGCGTGACGTCGAGCACGGCGTCGGCGAGCGCCGAGAGCTGGTCGCTCACGTGCTCGACGCTCAGCTTGCCCGCCAGATCGATTAGCAGAATGCGGAACACCTCGGCCTGGTGAGCATGGCGCAGCAGATCCATCTGCTGTTCCACGCCGTCGGCCGCGGCGAGGCGTAAGTGCAGCGTGCGCTTGAACTCCGCCCAATCGAACGGGCTGGCAATCGCCTCGTCGTCCAGCAGTTCGTCGAGCAGTTGCGGATGGCGAATCAGATAGCCAGCCGCCCAGTGCGATGCGCCCAGCACCGAGAGCACCCGATGCAACGCTTGCGGATACTCGGTGAGCAGCGCCAGATAGGCGCCGCGCCGGCTCACGGCCTCGAGCAGGTCGAACAGGCGCGCCACCGTGTCGCCGCGGCGCGCGGCCGGCTCGAGCGTGCGCGCGGCTTCGAGCGCGCGCTGTGCCACGATATCGAAGCGCTGCCGGCTACGCTCGGCGAGTCCCGCGTAGCGCGACGACTGCCATAAGGCACGCAGGCGCGCCAGCAGTTCGGCCGGCTCGGCGATGCCCAGTTCGACGAGCCGCGCCTGCAGCGCTTCGTCGGCGCTGTCGTCGGCCAGCGCGCTGCTCCACACCCACGCCGCCGCGCCGTCTTCCGGCGCGCCGCAACCATCGCGACCGGAGACCTTGTCGGCAAAGATCTGGTCGAACTGCTGTTCGACCAGTTCACGGTGCGCGTCGAGTCGCGTCATCAGCGCCGCGTAGTCGTCAAAACCCATGGCATGCGCCAACGCCGCGCGCTCTTCGGGGTCGACCGGCATGGCGTGAGTCTGCGCATCATTGCGATATTGCAGGCGGTGTTCGAGTTCGCGCAAAAATCGGTATGCCTGCGAGAGCTTCACGCACACGGTCGGCGCGAGCAGCCCATGCGCCGCGGCGTGACGCAGCACGGCGAGCGTAGGCCGCACGCGGAACCCGGCATCCTGGCCACCGCGGATCAGCTGAAACACCTGCGCGCTGAATTCGATCTCGCGAATGCCGCCGCGCCCGAGCTTGATGTCGTCGGCCTTGTCGGGCCGCATCGAGGCGCGGCGCTGCGCCTCCTGGCGAATCTGCAAATGCAACGCGCGGATTGCGCCAATCACGCCGAAGTCCAGGTAGCGGCGGTAGATGAACGGCGTGACGATTGCATCGAGCTGCTTCGAGAGGCGGCGCGCCGCGTCGCTGTCGGCTTCGGACACGAGCCGCCCCTTGATCCAGGCATAGCGCTCCCACTCGCGACCTTGCACGTAAAAATATTCTTCGAGCATGCCGAGGCTGCACACGAGCGGCCCCGAGTCGCCGTTTGGCCGCAGTCGCATATCGACGCGAAACACATAGCCGTCGGCGGTCACTTCGGCCAGCGCCGCGATCAGCCGTTTGCCTAGCCGGGTAAAGAAATCCTGGGTCGCAATGGGCGAACGCTGGCCGCCGGCGGTCTCGCCATCCTCTTCGTAGACGAAGATCAGGTCGATATCCGAGGACACGTTGAGCTCGCGCCCGCCCAGTTTGCCCATGCCGACCACGCCGAGCGTCAGCCGTTCACCTTCCGGGCCGCGTGGCTCGCCGTACAACACTTCGAGGTCCGCGGACAGCACCGCCAGCGCGCGCTGAATGGTCACTTCAGCCAGATCGGTCATCGCGCCGGTCACTTCGGCTACTTCCGCGTGCCGCGCCAGGTCGCGCTCCATCACGGCGCAAAAGACCTCCGTGCGTAACTCGCGCAGCGCCCGTTTGAGACCGTCCTCGTTCAATGGAGCACCGGCGGCGCCCGCGTGCGCCGCGCACAACGCATCGAAGCGGGCCTCGATCTGCGCCCGGGTCAGCGGCTGCGCCGCCAGCGCGGCGATCCGCTCCGCAAGTTCAGGACGGGCCGCCAGCGCGCGCGCCGCGTAGTGTGAATAGCTGGAACTCAGGAGTGTGGCGTCGGTCATCAAAGGTCTGGATCGCTGGTTGCTTCGTTCGTCTCATCACGGCGCCATCCGCCGCGTCGAGCAGGTCGCGAGACGGCGTGAACACGGGCTCTGAAGGTTATTCGTCGCGGCTGGCCCGTGTGTTACATTTCGTCGTCAGACCGCAAAACTACCATACGCCCACCCCCGCCGCAGCATGTCCGAGCGAAACGAATCCGCCGCGCCACACGAACCGGGACAAGTCAGGCCAGTGAGCGGCGACCACCATGTGGTGCTGCGTCACACCTTGCGGGTCGTGGCGGCAATCGCGCTGGTCGTCTACTTCATCGCGGCGGTCCTCTTCATGGGACTGCGCTATGGCGTGCTGCCGCGTGTCGACGCGTTCCGGCCGCGCATCGAAGCGCTCGTCTCCGAAAAAATCCACGCGCAGCTCACCATTGGCAAACTGGCGCCGCACTGGACGGGTTTCCAGCCCGGCATCGACGTCACCAATCTGACCATTCGCGACCGTGACGGCAAGATCGGGCTCAATATCCCGCATGCCACCGCGACGGTTTCGTGGCGCTCGCTTTGGCAACTCAGACCCATTCTTTCCAGCCTGATCGTCGATCAGCCCGACGTACTCATTGCGCGCAGCGGCGACGGTTCGCTCTCGGTCGCCGGCGTCATGATGCCAAGCACGCATACGGGCAACGACACTTTCACCACGTGGCTGTTGCGTCAGCAGGCCATCGTGCTGCGCGGCGGCACCCTGCGCTGGATGGACGCGCGTCACGACGCGCCCGAACTGGCGCTGCAGAACATTCGCCTCGCCATCCTCAATGACGGCTACAACCATCACCTCGCGCTGCAAGCGCCGCCGGACGGCAAGGTGCTGCACGGTCCGCTCGATTTCCGCGCGCAATTCAGGCACATGCCGCTGTCGGCGATCGGCAAGCCGATCAACTGGACCGGCCAGGCGTACGTGTCCACCGGCCCGGTCGACCTGCCGGCGCTGGCCCACTACATGGATTTCCCGATCGAGACCTTCGCGGGCCGGATCGACAACGCCATCTGGATCGAGTTTGCTCGAGGCCGGATGAAATCCGCCAGCGGCGAACTGGCCGGCACGGATGTCTCGATGCGCGTGCGTCCGACCCAGCCGCGGCTCGACGTGCCGGTGGCGAATTTCTCGTGGAAAGTTGAAGTGGCGGAGTCTGGCGACTACACGCTGCAACTGAACCATATGCACGCCGAACTCGGCCAGCCACCGCTCGAAGACGGCACGCCGGTCACCCGCACGCTCGCCCTGACGACCCTGACCGCGCACTACCGCAGGCCATCGCTGCAACACGGCCAGTTGATCAGCGTGGCCGGCGACCACGTCGATCTCGGGATCCTCGCTGAATTCAGCCGCGCGCTGCCGCTGCCGGGGCGCCTGCTCAATGGGCTGCTGCGTTTCAATCCGCGCGGACTGGTGGCGAACTACGTCATCGAAGTCGAGCGGGCCAAGCCGAGCTCGGGCGAAGCCGCTGTCGAACATAACGCCACCGGCACCGAGCCGATCGTGCGCTACCGTCTCAAGGCAGACCTGCAGGGCATTAGCGTGGCGGCCCAGGAACCGCCGCCGGGACTCACCCCGCTAGGCCATCCGCGGGCCGGTTTGCCTGGCGTCGAGAACCTGTGGGGCAGCGTCGATGCCGACGAAACCCACGGCTCGATGACCATCGACACCAACAATGTGGCGCTCACCTTGCCGGGCGTGTTCGACGACCCGCGCCTCAAATTCGACCGCCTGCAGGGCCACGGCAGCTGGACCGTGCAGCCGACAACCGCGCCAGGCGAGCAGCACAAGGCGTTTGCGATCACCGTCCCCGACCTGCGCGTGGCCAACGCGGACACCGCGGCGACGGTCACGGCCAACTACAGCAATGCGGGCCATGGACGCGGCTCGCTCGACCTGAAGGCGCAGTTCGATCACGCCCAGGTCACGCGCATCGTGCGCTACCTGCCCACCAGCATCAGCGAGAAGCTGCGCAATTACCTCGGTCACGGGCTGCAGGCCGGCATGTCGCGCGGCGCGGTCATCGAGGTGCATGGCGACCTCACCAAATTCCCCTATTCGCGCGACCCGACCGCCGGCGTGTTTCATATCGTCGCGCCGTTCAAGGGCGCCAAATTCGACCCGTCGCCCTTCCCGCCGCGCCTGATGAAGGACGGCGTCACGCCGAACGTGTGGCCGGCGCTGGACGGTATCGACGGCAGCTTCGAGCTGAAAGAGAACGTGCTGCGCTTCGACGTCGAACGCGCTCACTACAAGCGCGTCGCGCTGACCAAGGTCGGCGGCAAGATCGACGATCTCGGCACCAAGGCGTCGCCTCTCGTGATCAACGGCGACGGCCACGGACCGCTTGCCGACATGATCGACTACGTCAACGCGAGCGCGCTCGGCGGCCTCTCGAAGCACGTCGGCGAGAAGGTCCAGGCCGAAGGGCCCGCGTCGCTCGCGCTCAAGCTGACCGTGCCGCGTACGCCGAAGCCGCATATCGCTGTCGAAGGTGCGCTGGGCTTCCAGAACGACCGCCTCGCCATGGACAACGTGCCGCCGTTGTCGCAGCTCAACGGCAAGGTTCACTTTACCGAACACACTGCGCAGTTCGACCGGCTGAGCGGCCAGTTCCTCGGCGGGGATGTCCACGCGAAAGGCGGGGTGCAGAACAACGGCACCTATGCGCTCGACCTGAACGGCCACATCGCCGTCGATGCCGCGCGCGGCCTGAATCTGCGCGGTCCGGCCGCACAGGTGCTCACGCGCATGAGCGGCAGCGCGCCGTACGATCTGAGCGTGAACGGCGCGAAAGGACGCTTGCCCGACATCACTGCGAATTCAGACCTGAGCGGCCTCGCGCTCGATTTCCCCGCGCCGTTCAACAAGCCGGTCGGCCAGCCGATGCCGCTGCACTTCAGCCTCAAGCCCGCCGCTTCGGCAAGCGACACCGGCTTGCAGCGCGCCGATCTGCAGTTCGGCCCGATCGCCGCGACCTACTTGCTGCGTCACACGCCGGGCCAACCGCCCGCGGTGGTGGCCGGCGCGGTTGGCGTCAACAAGCCTGCTGAACTGCCCTCCGAAGGGGTCACCGCCGCAGTCGACATCGACACCTTCGACGCCGACCAATGGCGCGCGTTCGTCACCCAGATGCGCAGCAAGGAAGCCGCTGCTGCGCCCGCGGGAGCGGCAGCAGCGGCGGCCAGCGCGCCCAACCCCACGCTCACGCAGTTTCTGCCGAACCGCTTTGCCGTGCACGTCAACACCCTGACGCTGCTCAAGCGTCACTGGGAAAGCGTGATCGTCGGTGCGTCGCGTGACAAGGGCAACTGGCAGGCCAATATCGCCTCGAATCAGGTTTCCGGACACGTCGCGTGGCTGCCCGGCCCGGTCAAGGGCTCGCCGGGCACGCTGCAGGCCCGCCTCGCCCGGCTGGTGATTCCCTCGGCCACGGAAAACGATCTGCTCGGCCAGGCCATGTCGGCGCCCGCGCAGAACATGCCGTCAATCGATCTGGTGGTGAACGAGCTGATCGTGCGCGACCACAATATAGGCAGCCTGGAAGTCGACGCGCACAACTTCGAGGAAGACGGCGTGCCGGTCTGGCAACTGGACAAGCTCAACATCAGCAACCCGGACGCCACGCTGACCGCGACGGCGAACTGGCGCACCGCCACGCAACTCGGCGCCAACGCCGACGAAGAGCCGCAAAAGCGCACCGTGTTCGATTTCAAGCTCGATATCAAGGATGCCGGCGCCCTGCTCGAGCGGGCCGGCAAGCCGCGCACGCTCAAGGGCGGCAGCGGGACGCTGTCGGGCAAGGTGGTCTGGCTCGGCGGCCCGACCCACATCGACTATCCGACGCTGAACGGCAATCTGGCGGTGGACCTGCAGCACGGCCAGATCCTCAAGGTCGATCCGGGCGTCGCCAAACTGCTGGGCGTGCTGAGCCTGCAAAGCCTCGCGCGTTTTGCGACTTTGAATTTCCGCGATGTGATCGGCGAAGGACTGCCGTTCGAGAGCGTCAAGGGCAGCGGTCAGATCAACGACGGCATCGGCCGCACGGAAGACTTCAAGCTGGTCACCGCGCCGGCTCGCGCCGAGATGTCGGGCTCGGTCGACCTCGCGCAGGAATCCCAGGACCTGCATGTGCACGTCGTGCCCACGATCAGCGCTGGCGCCGGTGTGGTCGCCGCCACGGTGATCAATCCGCTGATCGGGCTGGCCGCGCTGGTCGCCGATTTCGCGCTGTCGAAGTCGATTTCGAAGGCGTTCGCGCTGGACTACGCCATCACCGGTTCGTGGTCGAAACCGCATGTCGAGCGGGTGCACGGCGATCGCGGTAAGATGGACCTGCCGGCTTCGACCGTCGAAGCGCAATGAACCTCGTAGTGAGTACCGTCTGACGATACTCGTGGCGCCGGACCGGCAGCGGTACAGCCTTGATCGACCCAGGCGGCGTCTGTACTCCACGCCAGCCTGCTCACTGCCGGGAGTCTTTCGAAACGCTCATGAGCGAACACCACGCCCACTCAACATCCCCTGATCCGACCTTCCGCGTCGCCGCCCTGCAAATGGTGAGCACGCCGGATCGCGAGCGCAACCTGGCCGAGGCGGAGCGCCTGATCGCCGAAGCCGCGTCCGACGGCGCGCAACTCGTCCTGCTGCCCGAATACTTCTGTTTCATGGGTTTCAAGGACACCGACAAACTCAGCGTGCGCGAACCCCATGGCGACGGCCCGATCCAGCGCTTTCTCGCGGATGCGGCGCGCCGCCATCGCGTCTGGGTGATCGGCGGCACGCTGCCGTTGACTGCGCCGGAAGCCAACCGGGTCCTCAACACCACGCTCGTATTCAACCCGCAAGGCGAAGAAGCGGCTCGTTACGACAAGATCCATCTGTTCAATTTCGAAAAGGGTGACGAATCGTTCGACGAGGCGCGCACCATTCGTCCCGGTGCCGAGGTTCGCACCTTTGACGCGCCGTTCGGGCGGGTCGGCCTGTCGGTCTGCTACGATTTGCGCTTTCCGGAGCTGTATCGCCGTATGGGCGATTGCGCGCTGATCGTGGTGCCGTCGGCCTTCACGTATGCGACCGGCCGCGCCCACTGGGAAATGCTGCTGCGTGCCCGAGCCGTCGAAAACCAGTGCTACGTGCTCGCCGCGGCGCAAGGCGGCACGCATGAGAACGGCCGCCGCACGTGGGGACACAGCATGCTGATCGACCCGTGGGGCGAGGTCGCCGCGGTTCACGAGGAAGGCGCCGGAGTCGTCGCCGGCAATCTGCAGCGCGCACGCATCGACGAGGTCCGCCAAAGCCTGCCGGCGTGGCGCCACCGCGTGCTAACGAGCTAAAGCTGAATCTGACATTGAAAGTACGACGCCGCCCACCCATATACGTGATGCGCGTGCGCCGTCCGAACCACCTTGTATCGAGCAGAACATACCTCGCATGAATATCATCGAACCCGGTATCCGCAATCTCGCCACCGCCAAGGACGTGCTCCTCACGCCTTACGGCCTCGACGAAGCCGTGCTTACCCGCACGCTCGCCGAAATCTTCACGCACCGCATCGACTACGCGGACCTGTACTTCCAGGCCACCCGTAGCGAAGCGTGGAGCCTGGAAGAAGGCATTGTGAAATCAGGCAGCTTCAGCATCGACCAGGGAGTCGGCGTGCGTGCCGTGTCCGGTGACCGGACTGCGTTCGCCTACTCGGACGATCTGTCGCCCGAGGCCATCCGCCAGGCGGCGCTCGCCACCCGCTCGATCGCCAAGGCCGGCGGCGGCAAGCAGAAGATCAAGGTGGCTTCCACGCTGACCGGCATCGCCGGGCGCGACCTGTATCTGCCGTCCGATCCGCTGCATTCGCTCGACGCGACCGCCAAGGTCAAGCTGCTCGAGCGCGTCGAACAGATGGCGCGCAGCCGCGATCCGCGCATCACCCAGGTGATGGCGGGGCTTGCCGGCGAATACGACGTCGTGCTGGTTGCGCGCAGCGACGGCGCGATGGCCGCTGACATCCGGCCGCTGGTGCGCGTGTCGGTCACGGTGATCGCCGAGCAGAATGGCCGCCGCGAGATCGGCAGTGGCGGCGGCGGTGGCCGCTTCGACTACGGCTATTTCACCGACGCCGTGCTGTCGAAGTACGTCGACGACGCAGTGCATGCCGCGCTGGTCAACCTCGACGCGCGCCCGGCCCCGGCCGGTGCGATGACCGTAGTGCTCGGACCGGGCTGGCCCGGCGTGCTGCTGCACGAGGCAATCGGTCACGGCCTCGAAGGCGACTTCAATCGCAAGGGCTCGTCGGCGTTCGCGGGGCGCATCGGCGAGCAGGTTGCCGCCAAGGGCGTCACCGTGGTCGACGACGGCACCCTGCCGAATCGTCGCGGCTCGCTCAATATCGACGACGAAGGCAATCCGACCCAGTGCACCACGCTGATCGAGGACGGCATTCTGAAGGGTTACATCCAGGACACGCTGAACGCCCGTCTGATGAAAATGCCGGTGACCGGCAACGCGCGCCGCGAATCGTACGCCGCCCTGCCGATGCCGCGCATGACCAACACCTACATGTTGAATGGCGACAAGAATCCGCAGGAAATCATCGGCTCGGTCAAGAACGGCCTGTATGCGGTGAACTTCGGCGGCGGCCAGGTGGACATAACCAACGGCAAGTTCGTGTTCTCGGCCTCCGAGGCCTACATGATCGAAAACGGCAAGATCACCTACCCGGTCAAGGGTGCGACGCTGATCGGCAGCGGCCCGGAATCGCTCAAGTACGTCACCATGATCGGCAACGATATGTCGCTCGATTCGGGCGTCGGCGTGTGCGGTAAGGAAGGTCAGAGCGTGCCCGTGGGCGTCGGCCAGCCGACGCTGCGCATCGAGAAGATGACCGTCGGCGGTACGGCCTGATTGCCACCTGAATGCATACTTCGTGCATTTTTTGCACGAAGTATGCGGATTATCCGCATTTTCGCCGTTCCCATGTTGTCAGCCGAGACTGCTCGGGTTATAAAGTCACTCACCTTTTAAGACCTACGTCCTCACTTTCGCCATGTCCGCCAAGTTTTATTTTTATTTTTTCTGGCATCTCAGACCGCTGGCGGATCGAGAGGGGTGTTAGTGCACGTAAGGCACCCGAAATTCCCGAAAAACCGCCAGCGAGTCTGGCGGTTTTTTTTCGCCCTGCGCGAACACCGAACACGCTACGAAACTATTCCTGGAGAACCACCATGCCCCCGCATAACACCGACGATGTCCGTATTCGAGAATTGAAAGAACTCACGCCGCCCGCCCATCTGATCCGCGAATTCGCCTGCGATGAAACGGTGTCGGACCTGATCTACCATTCGCGCCAGTCGATGCACCGCATCCTGCACGGCATGGAAGACCGCTTGATCGTCATCGTCGGGCCGTGCTCGATCCACGATACCAAGGCGGCGCTCGAATACGCCGGACGCCTCGTCGAACAGCGCAAGCGCTTCGCGGGCGAGCTCGAAATCGTGATGCGGGTGTACTTCGAAAAGCCGCGCACGACGGTGGGCTGGAAGGGTCTCATCAACGACCCGCACATGGACAACAGCTTCAAGATCAACGAAGGTCTGCGCACGGCGCGGGAACTGCTGTTGCGCATCAACGAACTCGGCCTGCCGGCCGGTACCGAATACCTCGACATGATCAGCCCGCAATACATCGCCGATCTGATCTCGTGGGGTGCAATCGGCGCACGTACGACCGAGTCGCAGGTGCACCGCGAACTGGCGTCGGGCCTCTCGTGTCCGGTGGGCTTCAAGAACGGCACGGACGGCAACGTGAAGATCGCCGTCGACGCCATCAAGGCCGCGTCGCAACCGCACCATTTCCTGTCGGTGACGAAGGGCGGCCACTCGGCGATCGTCTCGACCGCGGGCAATGAGGACTGCCACATCATTTTGCGCGGCGGCAAGACGCCCAACTACGATGCGGACAGCGTCAACGCGGCTTGCGCCGACATCAGCAAGGCGGGGCTCGCGGCACGCCTCATGATCGACGCGAGTCATGCCAATAGCTCGAAGAAGCACGAGAACCAGATTCCGGTGTGCGCGGACATTGGCCGCCAGATCGCCGGCGGCGACGAGCGGATCATCGGCGTGATGGTGGAGTCGCACCTCGTCGCCGGCCGTCAGGACTTGCAGGAAGGTTGCGAGCTGACTTACGGCCAGAGTGTGACCGATGCGTGCATCGGCTGGGACGAAAGTGTCGCCGTGCTGGAAGGTCTGGCCGACGCGGTCAAACAGCGCCGTGTGGCGCGCGGCAGCGGGAATTGAGCGGCACCGCTGCGCGATAGTCTCCGGTGGCAACGCAGGCCCGGCTCGGTGAGCCGGGCTTTTTTCGTCCTCGTTTCTTGTCACCGGTTGCCGCGACAAATCATTTAGTTAGCCGAAGGGACGAATGGTGGCGCGCGCCTCGACCCGGTAACCTGGTTGCCCATGGCGGGATCGGAAAAGTATTGCCTTTCCCGGGAGATCGGTATGA
This sequence comes from Paraburkholderia sp. GAS41, assembly GCF_050436545.1. Taxonomy (NCBI): domain Bacteria; kingdom Pseudomonadati; phylum Pseudomonadota; class Betaproteobacteria; order Burkholderiales; family Burkholderiaceae; genus Paraburkholderia; species Paraburkholderia sp. GAS41. The sequence continues at coordinate 34,037 of NZ_JBNDMK010000034.1, read as the reverse complement.
GATTTTATACATGCAAGGGACTCATGGGGCACGAGAAAGAAATCCGCTGGGTGGGCTCCAGCTTCCAAGATCTGCTGGCATTTCCCGAAGAGCCGTGTCGGCAAGCCGGCTTTCAACTGGGCAAAATCCAGGCAGGTCTAGATCCGGACGACTGGAAGCCCTTCGCAGCGATCGGGCCAGGTACACGTGAAATCCGCATCAAGGATGAGTAACGGCATTTACCGGGTGATGTACGTGGCGAAGTTCGTGGAAGCCATTTATGTGCTGCACTGCTTCCAGAAAAAAACTCAGGTCACCAGCCGGCATGACTGTGAAATTGCAGAGGTGCGGTATCGCGCCATAGTCAACGAAAGAAAGGCATAGGAATGACGATCGACACAAAAATCCGTCACGTAACCAAGCCGGGAGACAACCTGTTCCTGCACCTCGGCTTTCCCGCTGAGGAAGCGGCGCGGCTGCACGCGGCGTCACAGAAACAGATCAACGACACGCGCCTGCTGAAGGAACAGTTGATGACCGAACTGTCCAGCTGGATCGACGAGCACCATCTGAAGCAGGCCGAGGCGGCCGAGATTCTCATGGTGTCGCGCCCGCGCGTATCCGACGTGGTCAACAAGAAAACCGCCAAATTCACGATCGACACGCTGGTCGAAATAATGAGCCGGATCGGCAAGCCGGTCACGCTGGCTGTCGGCTGACGCGGCGATGCCGCGCCTGAACGGACGCCTTACTTCGTGCCGCGCTGGTGCTGCCAGAGCACATCGCTGCCGCCGTCCGCACGATTCAGCACACGCGCCAGCACGAACAGCAGATCGGACAGGCGGTTGACATATTGGCGCGGCGCCGCGTTGATGGTCTCGGTCTGGCCCAGCGCCACAATGGCACGCTCGGCGCGCCGGCACACCGTCCGGCACACATGCGCTAGCGCAGCCGCCCGTGAACCGCCGGGCAAAATGAACTCCTTGAGCGGCGGCAGCGTCGCATTGTAATCGGCGAGCCAGCCGTCGAGCTGGCCGAGATGCTTGTCCGTAATCATCGTGTGGCCGGGAATGCACAGTTCGCCGCCCAGATCGAAGAGGTCGTGCTGAATCGCCGTGAGTGCTTCCCGTACGTTGTCCGGCAGGGTTTCGCATAGCAGCACACCAAGGTTGGAGTTGAGCTCGTCCACCTCGCCGATTGCCGCGATCCGGGCGTCATCCTTGCGCACCCGGCGGCCGTCGCCAAGACCCGTGGTGCCGTCGTCGCCGGTGCGCGTGGCGATCTTGGTCAAGCGGTTGCCCATGGTATATACCGTCCTTTCAGTGTTGAAATGCGAGTGTTCCGCGCCCGCTGCGCTCATCGCGCACCTGAACCCCGCGCACTCCTACGCGCCGTCCGCGTGCCTTCACCCGTAACGCCGCCATTATAGGATCGGCCTGCGGGCCACGCGCCGGCCGCCGGACGATCGGCGTAAAATGAATCAGAAGCTACAGACAGACGCCATGCCCGTCATCAGGAGACACGTGTGAATCATCCCGCGCCGCCGGCGCCCTTGCGCCGTCCGTTCCCCGCCGAGTTGCTCACCTCGCTCAAATCCGCCTTCGGTGAGCGCGTCTCGATCGCCGAAGCGGTGCGCGCCCATCATGGCCGCGACGAATCGCCGTTCGATCCACAATTGCCTGACGCCGTCGTATTCGCGCGCAATACGGAAGACGTGCAGACCCTCGTCAGGCTCTGTGGGCAGCACGACGTGCCAGTGATTCCCTATGGCAACGGCTCGTCGCTGGAAGGGCATCTGCTGGCGGTACAGGGAGGCGTGTCAGTCGATCTGTCCGGGATGAATCAGGTGCTGTCCATCAACGCGGAAGACCTCACCGTTACCGTCGAACCAGGCATCTCACGCAAGCAGTTAAACGAAGCGCTGCGTGACACAGGCCTCTTTTTCCCGATCGACCCAGGTGCCGATGCGAGCATTGGCGGCATGGCGGCGACGCGCGCTTCGGGCACCAACGCCGTCCGCTACGGCACGATGCGCGAGAACGTGCTCGGCCTCACGGTCGTGCTGGCGGACGGCCGCGTCATCAAGACCGGCACGCGGGCCCGCAAGTCGTCGGCCGGGTATGACCTGACGCGGCTCTTTGTCGGCTCGGAAGGCACGCTAGGCGTCATCACCGAAATCACCTTGCGGCTTTATCCGCAACCGGAAGCCGTCTCGGCGGCGGTGTGCGCGTTTCCGTCCATGGGCGATGCCGTGCGCGCCGTCATCGAGACCATTCAGATGGGCGTGCCGATTGCACGCGTGGAGTTCGTCGACGCGCTCGCCATCCGCTCCATCAACTGTCATTCCCATCTCACGCTGCGCGAAGCGCCCACGCTCTTCTTCGAATTTCACGGCACCGAGTTCGGCGTCAAGGAACAGGCCGAAACCGTGCAGGAGATCGCCGCGCAACATTCCGGCGAGGGTTTCGAGTGGGCCACCCGCCCTGAAGATCGCAGCCGTCTCTGGAACGCGCGACATAACGCCTATTTCGCGATGCTGCAACTGAAGCCCGGCTGCCGCGCAGTCACCACCGACGTCTGCGTGCCGATCTCGCGGCTCGCGCAATGCGTGGTCGAGACTGAACAGGATCTGCTGGCCTCGCCGCTGCCCTGCCCGATCGTCGGCCATGTCGGCGACGGCAATTTCCACGTCGCGATCCTGATCGATCCGGACAAGCCCGAAGAGCTCGCAGAAGCCGAGCGGCTCAACCAGCGCATCGTCCAGCGCGCGCTGCGCATGGACGGCACCTGCACCGGCGAACACGGTGTCGGCCTGCACAAGATGGGCTTCATGCTGGAAGAACATGGCGAGGTCGCCGTCGACACCATGCGCTCGATCAAGCATGCACTCGACCCGCGCAATCTGATGAACCCCGGCAAGATTTTCTCGTGGGCAGCTTAGGCCGCGCCCGCTGACACCTGTCAAAGCTCGCGCGGCACGACCGCGCGACCGGCGCAACGGAGTACGAGGAGAGGAACCATGAATGCACCCGCCGAGCTGTCGGCTGAAGTGCTCGCGCAGCGCCAACGCGAGGTCGTGCAGGCGCTGATGGCCGTACTGCCGACTCATTGCCTGCTATACCGCGAGGAAGACACGGTCGCCTACGAGTGCGACGGTCTCGCCGCTTACCGGCGGCTGCCGCTGGCCGTTGCCCTGCCGGAGACCGAATCCCAGGTGCAGCGCATCGTGCAGATCTGTCATCGGCTCGATGTGCCCATCGTGCCGCGCGGTGCCGGCACCGGCCTGTCGGGCGGCGCGATGCCGATCCGCCATGGCGTGGTGGTCTCGCTGGCGCGCTTCAGAAAGATCGTCGAAGTGGATTCGTACGCACGTACCGCAACGGTTCAGCCCGGCGTGCGCAATCTCGCGATCTCCGAGGCCGCTGCGCCCTATGGGCTCTACTACGCCCCTGATCCTTCCTCGCAGATTGCCTGCACGATCGGTGGCAACGTGTCCGAGAATTCCGGCGGCGTGCACTGCCTGAAATACGGGCTGACCGTGCACAACGTGCTGCGGGTGCGGGCCATCACGATGGAAGGCGAAGTGGTCGAATTCGGCTCACTTGCGCCCGACGCGCCGGGCCTTGATTTGCTGGCGGTGCTGATCGGCAGCGAGGGCATGTTCGCTATCGTCACCGAAGTGACCGTCAAGCTGATCCCGAAACCGCAGACCGCGCAAGTTGTGATGGCGAGTTTCGACGATGTCGTAAAAGGCGGCGACGCAGTCGCCAGCATCATCGCCGCGGGCATCATTCCAGCCGGTCTGGAGATGATGGACAAGCCCGCGACGCGCGCCGTCGAGGAGTTCGTCAACGCCGGTTACGACCTCGACGCCGCCGCCATCCTGCTGTGCGAATCGGACGGCACGCCCGAAGAAGTGGCCGACGAAATCGTCCGCATGACCGCCGTGCTGCGCGAACACGGCGCCACCCGGATCCAGATATCGCGCTCCGAGCAGGAACGCCTGCGCTTCTGGTCCGGGCGCAAGAATGCCTTTCCCGCCGCGGGCCGCATCTCGCCGGATTACTACTGTATGGACGGCACGGTGCCGCGCCGCAGTATCGGGCCGCTGCTGGCGCGTATCGAGGGGATGGAGAAGAAATACCAGCTGCGTTGCATCAACGTTTTCCATGCCGGCGACGGCAACATGCATCCGCTGATCCTGTTCAACGGCAACGATCTGGATGAGTGGCACCGGGCCGAGGCGTTCGGCTCGGACATCCTCGAGGCTTGCGTCGAACTGGGCGGCACGGTGACGGGCGAGCACGGCGTTGGGATCGAGAAGATCAATTCGATGTGCGTGCAGTTTTCGCCCGAAGAACGCGATGCGTTTCACGCCGTCAAGCGGGCCTTCGACCCGCCGGGCCTGCTGAACCCGGACAAGGGCATCCCCACGCGGGCACGCTGCGCCGAGTACGGCAAGATGCACGTGCGCGGCGGATTGTTGCCGCATCCGGACTTGCCGAGGTTCTAGACGGGCTTCGGGAGCACCTTCCGGCGGCGTGTTCGCGGCAAGGAGCGGTAGCTCGCCCCTCCGCAGCGTCACCCGCAGCGCCGCCTTCCTCACCTGCCAAACCGCGCCAGCCACGGATAACGCGGTGCGGGTCCGCTCCGGGTTGTCAGCACGCCCCTGCCAGGTACAATCGAGCGAAACACAACGAAGCAGGACACCATGGAAGAGGACGACATCGTCGCCGTATGGTCCGAACGCGTCCGTTCGGCCACCGCCGAAGGCCGCCCGCTACGCATCCGCGGCGGCGGCACCAAGGACTGGTACGGTCAGACGCTGGAGGGAGACATCCTCGACACGCGCGCGCATCGCGGCATCATTGCCTACGATCCGGCCGAGCTGGTCATCACTGCCCGCGCCGGCACCCCGTTGCTGGAAATCGAGGCAGCGCTGGCCAACCATGCCCAGATGCTGGCCTTCGAACCGCCCCATTTCGGCCCGAGCGCGACACTCGGCGGTTGCATCGCGGCTGGTATCGCTGGTCCGCGCCGTCCGTCCGCCGGGGCTGCGCGCGACTTTGTGCTGGGCGCGGTCATCATGAACGGCCAGGGGCAAGTGCTCCACTTCGGCGGCCAGGTGGTGAAAAACGTCGCCGGCTATGACGTCTCGCGTCTGCTGGCGGGCTCGCTCGGCACGCTCGGCCTGATGCTCGAACTGTCGGTGAAGGTGCTGCCGTTCCCGAAGTCGGAAGCCACGCTCAAATTCGACATGAACGGCACGGACGCCGTGCGCAAGCTCAACGAATGGGGCGGCCGCCCGCTGCCGATCACCGCTAGCGCGTGGCGTCACGGCACCCTGGCGGTGCGCCTCGGCGGTGCCGAAGCGGCCGTCAAATCGGCACGCTCGGCGCTGGGCGGCGAGGTGGTGGATGCCGTCGAAGCCGAACGCTTCTGGGCTGGCCTGCGCGAGCAGACCGACCCGTTCTTCGCGGCCATTGGACCCAGGAGCGCCCTGTGGCGCCTCGCGCTGCCGTCGATCGCCGAACCGCTGCAACTGCCGGGCGCCCAGTTGATGGAATGGGGCGGCGGCCAACGCTGGTGGATCACCGACACCGACGCGCAAACCGTGCGCATCAGCGCCAAACAGGCTGGCGGTCATGCCACCATCTTCCGCACAGGCGTGGGCTATGACCGCAGCGCCGGCGTGTTCACCCCCTTGCCCGCTCCGTTGATGAAAATCCACCGTGGCCTGAAGGCCGCTTTCGACCCAGCCCGCGTTTTCAATCGCGGCCGGCTGTATCCCGACTTCTGAGCGGCGCGATGCAAACCAACCTCGCGGAATTCATCCGCCACACCGCCGACGGCGCCGAAGCCGACGACATTCTGCGCAAATGCGTGCATTGCGGCTTCTGTACGGCCACCTGCCCGACCTATCAGTTGCTGGGCGACGAGCTCGACGGCCCGCGTGGGCGCATCTACCTGATCAAGCAGATGGTCGAAGGCGCCGAGGTGACGCGCAGCACCCAGACTCACCTGGATCGCTGTCTGACCTGCCGCAATTGCGAAACCACCTGCCCGTCAGGCGTGCAGTACGGGCGGCTGGTGGAAATCGGCCGCAAGATCACCGAAGAGAAGGTTACCCGCCCGTTCGGACAGCGGCTGCTGCGCCGAGTGCTGGCCAGCTTTGTGCCCAACAGCGCGCTGTTCACGCCTGCCATGCGTCTCGGTCAGCACGTGCGCGCGTTCTTGCCGAAGAAACTGCGCGACAAGGTGCCGGCGCGCCAGCGCCCGCTCGAATGGCCGGTTGCGAAGCACGAACGCAAGATGCTGATGCTCGCCGGTTGCGCGCAACCGGCGATGATGCCCAACGTCAACATCGCCACCGCACGCGTGCTCGATGCGCTCGGCGTCGAGACGATCGTCGCGTCCGAGGCCGGCTGTTGCGGCGCGATCCGTCTGCATCTGGGCTACAACGACGAGGCGCTCGACGATATCCGCGCCAATATCGACGCGTGGTGGCCGTATATCGAACAGGGCGTGGAGGCGATCGTGATGAACGCCTCCGGGTGCGGCGCGACAGTCAAGGAATACGCGCACCTGCTGCGCAACGATCCGGTGTATGCCGAAAAGGCGCAGCGGGTTGCCGCGCTGACGCGCGATATCTCCGAGATCCTGCCCGAGTTCGAAGAGGCGCTGGTCGCCGTGACGCGCCGCCGCGCCGTGCATACCGTGGCGTTCCATCCGCCCTGCACGCTGCAGCACGGCCAGCAGTTGCGCGGCCAGGTCGAGCATGTGCTGGCGGCGCTCGGTATTGAAGTCCGCCTGCCCGCCGACAGCCATCTGTGCTGCGGCTCGGCCGGAACCTATTCCCTGACGCAGCCTACGCTCTCGTACGCCTTGCGCAATCAGAAGCTCGACAAGCTGCTGGCGCAGGAACCGCAGGTGATCGTCTCGGCCAACGTCGGCTGCATTGCACACCTGCAAAGCGGCACGTCGACGCCGGTGGCGCACTGGATCGAACTCGTCGAACATATGCTTTACGCATGATGAACGAGGCTGCGCGGCAGGGGTCCGTATAATCCCGAATATCGCCCCTGCGCAGCTTTTTCTGACGTCTCATGCCCGATCTCTCACACAACCTCCATGCGGTTTCGCAGCGTATTGCCCTCGCCGAGCAAACCGCCGCACGCGACCCACACTCGGTGACCCTGCTGGCCGTCTCGAAGACGTTTCCCGCTGACGATGTCCGCGCCGCGCACGCCGCCGGTCAACGCCTGTTCGGTGAGAACTACGTGCAGGAGTCGCTCGCGAAGATCGAGGCCCTGGCCGACCTGCGCGCGTCGCTCGAATGGCATTTCATCGGACCGCTGCAGTCGAATAAAACCCGCCCGGTCGCAGAGAATTTCGACTGGGTGCATTCCGTCGACAGGCTGAAGATTGCGCAACGGCTCGCCGAACAGCGCCCGGCGCATTTGCCGCCATTGAACGTGTGCCTGCAGGTGAACGTGAGCGGCGAGGCATCGAAAGCCGGCGTGACGCCGGCCGAGGCTGCCGAAGTCGCGCACGCGATCGCCGCCTTGCCGCAACTGCGCCTGCGCGGTCTGATGTCGATTCCCGAACCGGCCGAGACCGTCGAAGAACAACGCGTGCCGCATCGCCAGCTGCGCGAACTGTTCGAGCGCCTGCGCGCCGACGGACTCGAACTGGACACGCTGTCGATGGGCATGTCGGGCGATCTCGAAGCCGCGGTGCTCGAAGGCGCCACCATCGTGCGCGTCGGCACGGCGATTTTCGGCAATCGCGACTACTCCAACTGACCTCTCCCGGAACATCATGAAAATTGCCTTCATCGGCGGCGGCAATATGGCTGCTGCAATCATTGGCGGTCTGATCAAACACGGCGTCGCGCCGGTCGACCTGTACGCGATCGATCCCAATGAAGACGCCCGCAAGCGCAACGAGCAGCAGTTCGGCGTTCGCACCGGCGTCACCGCGGATGCCGCACTCGCACCGTTCGACGCGATCGTGCTGGCCGTGAAACCGCAGATTCTCAAGGCTGTCGCGGAAGGACTGGCGCCGCATCTGGGCGACAGGCAGGTGGTCATCAGCATCGTTGCCGGGATTCGCACCGCCGACCTGTCGCGCTGGCTCAATGGCCATCAGCGCATCGTGCGCGTGATGCCCAACACCCCCGCGCTGATCGGCATGGGCGTGGCGGGTCTGACGGCAACGGGCAGTGTCGACGCGGCAGACCGCGCACTCGCCACCGAGGTATTGGGCGCCGTGGGCGAGACCGTCTGGTTCGACGACGAAGCGAAGATCGACGCCGTCACCGCCATTTCAGGCAGCGGGCCGGCCTACGTGTTCTACTTCATCGAGGCGCTGCAGGAAGCCGCGCGCCAGCTCGGCATGGATGAGGCACAGGGCCGCGCGCTGGCGGTGGCGACCTTCACCGGCGCCGCGCAACTGGCCGCGCAATCCGACGAAGCGCCGGGCATCTTGCGCGAACGGGTAACGTCGAAAGGCGGCACCACAGCAGCCGCGCTTGCTTCGTTCGACGCGAGCAGTATCAAGGATGCGATCGTGCGCGGCGTGCTGGCGGCCGATGCCCGCGCGAAGGAAATGGGGGACGAGTTCGGCAAGCAGTAAGACTGCTTCGCCAGGCTCAGAACGATGCGGCGGCGTAATGCGCCGCAATCCCCGCAAACAGCGCGCCACCCAGCCAGTTGTTATGCCGGAAGGCGGCGAAACACGCCATGCGGTCGCGCGTGCGGATCAACGTGTAGTGGTAAATCGCGCAGCCCGCGGCCGCGATCCAGCCCAGCCAGTACAGTGGGCCAAACCCGAGCGTCAGACCGATGCGCAGGTAGAGGCCCAGCATGAGCGCATAGCACAGCATGATCGCGAAGACGTCGTAACGGCCGAAGGTCAGCGCCGAGGTGCGGATGCCGATCTTGATGTCGTCGTCGCGGTCGACCATGGCGTAGGCCGTGTCGTACGCCACCGACCAGAACACGTTGGCGAGCAGCATCAGCCACGCGAGCATCGGCACATGATCCTGGACGGCGGCAAAGGCCATCGGAATACCGAAACCAAACGCGATGCCCAGATACGCCTGCGGAATCGCAAAGAAACGCTTGGTGAAGGGATACGAGCCCGCCACGAACAGCGCCGCCACCGACAGCTCCCTGGTCAGCGCATTGAGCGGCAAAATCAGCAGAAACGACACCAGTGCGAGCGCGGCGGCGAGCACCAGCGCTTCCCACGCCTTGATCTTGCCGGACGTGATGGGCCGGTTCTCGGTGCGCTTTACGTAGCGGTCGAAATCGCGGTCGGCGTAGTCGTTGACCGCGCAACCGGCCGAGCGCATCAGGATCGTGCCCAGTGTGAAGATGACCAGCAGCGACAGCGGAGGATGTCCATCCGACGCGATCCACAGCGCGTTGAGCGTCGGCCATAGCAGCAGCAGGCTGCCGATCGGCTTGTCCATACGGACGAGGCGCAGAAACAGGGGAAGTCGGGCGAACATGGGCAGGCGTCGTCAAGGGCGGGCGGTGACGACATTTTAAGGTATGCGCGCGAGGCGGGCCACGCAGGCGCGTGGCACGGTCACCGGGCGCATCAATACGAAGTCCGGCGCGAAAGTCCGGCGCGCAAAAAACAAAGCCTCCCACTCGGGGAGGCCCAGATCTTCATCACATGAGCGCTCAAGCCAGCATCGAGCGGAGCATCCATGCGGTTTTTTCGTGCGTCTGCATGCGTTGCGTCAGCAGATCGGCCGTCGGTTCGTCGTTGGCCGCTTCCGTTGCCGGGAAAATGCCGCGCGCGGTGCGCACCACGGCTTCCTGGCCTTCCACCAGCTGGCGGATCATGTCTTCTGCTCCGGGCACGCCGTCCGCTTCCGGGATCGACGACAGCTTCGCAAACTCCTTGTAGCTGCCCGGCGCATGCACACCCAGCGCACGAATACGCTCCGCGATCGAATCGACAGCCAGCGCGAGTTCGTTGTACTGCGTTTCGAACATCAGATGCAACGTGTTGAACATCGGACCCGTGACGTTCCAGTGGAAGTTATGGGTCTTCAGGTACAGCGTGTACGTGTCGGCGAGCAGATGCGACAGGCCGTCTGCGATCTTCTTGCGATCCTTGTCGCTGATACCGATGTTGACGTGTTGTACGGGTGCTTTTCTGGCCATGACGACTCCTTTGAAGAGTGATACGAAGCGGCAGGCAGGGCATGGCGCGCTGATGCGCAAACCTTGAGCCTGCGAACGCCTGTCAGTTTATCTTACAAACGTGGAAAATCAGGCTTTGCCGGTCACGCTCAGCGTCAGTTTCAGTGCCCCGCCAGGTGTTGCAGCGCGTGCGATGCAATCAATGCATAGCCGCTCGTCAGAATGGCGAGGCCTACCAGCTTGCGCGAAAAGTTGCCGCCGAACACCACGCGTGCGTCACGTGCAACCCGCGCACTGCCGATACTCAACATATGGACCATGATCGTTCTCCTTCGCTTTGTCTTCAAACCGGCGAGACGCTCTTGCGCCCGCCGTCATCATTGAACAAGGCCAGGTGGCCTGCTTCAACCACCCGCGCCTGCTGCACGCGCCGGCCTCGCTGGCCGGCGTCGTGAATCGACCGATACCTACTGCGCCTTCTCATTCAGTGTCGCCAACGCGGCGATCACCCCTTCTGCGTACGCCGGATCGATGCGGCGGAAATGCTCGAGCTGACGCGCGAGGATGTCTTGCGGCACACCGTTGATATGACGTGCGATGTTGCCGAAGAAGCGTTCGCGTTGCGCCGCATCGAACAGCCGGAACAGCGCGGCCGGCTGGCTGTAGTAGTCGCCGTCTTCACGATGCTCATAACGGTCGACAGCGCCTGCCGCGAGCGGCGGCTCTGCTGCGTTACGGTCCTGCGCGAAATCGCCGAAGCGGTTCGGTTCGTAGTTCGGCGTGGCGCCAAGGTTGCCGTCCGTGCGCATCCCGCCGTCGCGATGGAACGAACGCCGACCCTGCACACGCGACGCGTTCACCGGAATCTGGTGATGGTTGATCCCGAGGCGATAGCGCTGCGTATCGCCGTACGAGAAGAGACGCCCCTGCAACAGACGGTCCGGCGAGAAGCCGATGCCCGGCACCACGTTGGCCGGCGTGAACGCGGCCTGCTCGACATCCGCGAAATAGTTCTGCGCATTGCGGTTCAGCTCGATCGTGCCCACATCGATCAGCGGGTAGTCCTTGTACGGCCACACCTTGGTCACATCGAACGGGTTGTAGCGGTACGTCGCGGCATCCGCTTCCGGCATCACCTGAATGCAGAAACGCCATGCCGGGAAGTTGCCGTTGTCGATGCTGTCGACCAGATCGCGCTGCGCGCTTTCCCGGTCTTGCGCCACGACCTGGCCTGCTTCGGCGTCGGTGTAGTTCTCGATACCCTGCATCGACTTGAAGTGGAACTTGACCCAGAAGCGCTCGTCCTGTGCATTGATGAACGAAAACGTGTGGGAGCCGAAACCGTGCATCTGCCGGTAGTTCTGCGGAATGCCGCGATCGCTCATCAGGATCGTCACCTGATGCAGCGACTCCGGATGACGCGACCAGAAGTCCCACGCCGCCACGTTGCTGCGCAGATTCGTGTACGGATCGCGCTTTTGCGTGTGGATGAAGTCCGGGAACTTGAGCGGATCGCGGATGAAGAACACCGGCGTGTTGTTGCCGACGATGTCCCAGTTACCCTCTTCCGTGTAGAACTTGATCGAGAAGCCACGCACGTCGCGCTCCGCATCGGCCGCGCCGCGCTCGCCGGCCACGGTCGAAAAGCGCATGAAGAGGGGCGTTTCCTTGCCCACTTCGGCGAACACCTTCGCCTTCGTGTAACGCGAGATGTCGTGCGTCACCTTCAGCGTGCCGAATGCGCCGGAGCCTTTGGCGTGCACACGACGCTCGGGAATCACTTCACGGTCGAAGTGCGCGAGCTTTTCGAGCAGCCAGACGTCTTGCAACACCACCGGACCGCGCGTGCCGGCGGTCATCGAATTCTGGTTGTCGGCGACAGGCGCGCCCGCTGCCGTCGTGAGTTTGTTTTCGGACATCGTGGATTCCTGGTCGGTAGTTTTTTGTGAGGAAGGGGGTCTGGCGACGATCGCGCGGTGCATTGGAAATGCGACCACAGCGCGTCTGCCCGGACGACGGACGACTCAGGCGCTCAGCGCGCGGTCGACCAGCAACGACAACGCGGCGGTGCGCAGGTTGCTCATCGAACTGGCGACGACACCGGCCGGCGTGCTGCGTTGGGAAGAAACCCGCTGGATGGACTGCGTTTGGGACTGGTTCATGATTTCCTCCGTGTCTGTGGGATCGGTTGATCCATGGAGGAAACTATAACAACGCTATCGAAAATTAGTATTTGATTAATTTTATCTATTCGATAGGGCCGACGCTATCGGCCCTTGCTGCTGCCGGCCAGCGCGCAGGGTGGCGCCGGCCTTGCCTCGAAAGGCGCTCAGTTCACCGCGACGGGCAGATCGAGCATGTTCACGCCAGCTAGGTCGCAGGCATTGATGGCATCGCAGATTGCATCGATGGCGGGCATGCGCGTGAAACTCTTGCGCCAGGCCAGCACGACGCGGCGATCCGGTACCGGTTCGTCGAAGGCCACGTAACTCAGCAGGCCCGAATCGACGCCGCCCGCCTGCGGTTTCACTTCCTGCACCGACATGCGCGGCAAAACCGTGATGCCGACGCCGCTCGCCACCATATGGCGAATCGTCTCGAGCGAAGAACCTTCGAAAGTCTTCTGGATGCCGTCCGCGTTCTGCGAGAAGCGCATCAACTCGGGGCACACGCCCAGCACGTGATCGCGGAAGCAATGGCCGCTGCCGAGCAGCAGCATGGTTTCCTGCTTGAGGTCGTCCGGATCGATCTTCGCGCGGTGTTCCCACGCATGCCCGGAGGGCAACGCAACGACGAACGGCTCGTCATAGAGCGGACGCAGCATCAGCCCCGTTTCCGGGAACGGCAAGGCCATGATCGCGACGTCGATTTCGCCCTGCTTGAGCAGTTCGATCAGCTTGAGCGTGTAATTCTCCTGCAGCATCAGCGGCATTTGCGGGACACGCTTGATCATCTGCTTGACCAGCGTGGGCAGCAGGTACGGTCCGATCGTGTAGATCACGCCGAGGCGCAGCGGCCCGACCAGCGGGTCTTTGCCCTGCTTGGCGATTTCCTTGATGGCAAGCGTCTGTTCCAGCACCCGTTGCGCCTGCGTGACGATTTGCTCGCCGATCGGCGTGACGCTGACTTCGCTCGTGCCGCGCTCGAAAATCTGCACGTTCAGTTCGTCTTCCAGCTTCTTGATCGCCACCGACAGCGTTGGCTGGCTGACGAAACACGCCTCAGCCGCGCGGCCAAAATGCCGCTCGCGAGCAACCGCGACGATATATTTCAGTTCAGTGAGCGTCATTAGGGACCAATCAGCGCATGAATTCGATAGGTTTCAGTTATACACCTATGGGGCCAATTCGCCAACCTCCCCCAGCACAGGGAATGCCCGCACAGCGTGTCGAACCTGAATTCTTGCCGGTCGGCGGCGTGCCAGGCACCGCCGTTTCAGGCTTTCAGATATTGCTCACGCGCCCCGAGCCAACGGGCCAGATGCTGGGTGACGACGTCCGGATGCGCCTCCAGCAGGTGCGCCGCCGCCTCGCGGGCCGGTTCGATCAGCCAGCCATCCTGTTCGAGGTCGGCAAACCGCAGCATGGCGGCGCCGGACTGGCGCGCGCCGAGAAACTCGCCGGGGCCGCGGATTTCAAGATCGCGGCGGGCGATTTCGAAGCCGTCGGTGGTCTCGCGCATGGTTTGCAGGCGGGCGCGAGCCGTGATCGACAGGGGCCCGGTGTAGAGCAGCACGCAGACAGACGCCGCACTGCCTCGCCCGACGCGGCCGCGCAACTGGTGCAACTGCGCGAGACCGAAGCGCTCCGCGTGCTCGATCACCATCAACGATGCGTTCGGCACGTCGACGCCGACCTCGATCACCGTGGTCGCGACCAGCAGCTGCACCTCGTTGCGGGTGAAAGCATCCATCACGGCGGCTTTTTCCGCCGGCGCAAGCCGCCCGTGCACCAGACCCACGTTCAGTTCGGGTAACGCCGCAACCAGCGTTTCGTAGGTTTCGACCGCGGTCTGAAGCTGCAGCGTCTCACTTTCTTCAATCAGCGGGCACACCCAGTAAACCTGGCGCCCCGTCAGCGCCGCCTCGCGCACGCGGCTGGTCACTTCCTCGCGACGCGCGTCGGACACCAGCTTGGTCAGAATCGGCGTGCGGCCGGGAGGCAGTTCGTCGATGGTCGAGACGTCGAGGTCCGCGTAGTAGGTCATCGCCAGGGTGCGGGGGATCGGCGTGGCGGACATCATCAACTGATGCGGCTGGAAATCACTCACGCCATCCGACGCGTTGCGTGCCTTGGCACGTAGCGCGAGCCGTTGCGCCACGCCGAAACGGTGTTGTTCGTCGACGATCACGAGGCCAAGACGCGCGAACTCCACGGCATCCTGAATGATCGCGTGCGTGCCGATCACGAGTTGCGCGGTGCCGAGCGCGGCGGCTTCGATCGCGGCGCGCTTTTCTCGGGTCTTCAGACTGCCGGCCAGCCACGCGACGCTCACGCCAAGCGGTTCCAGCCAGCCGCGTAGCTTGCGCGCGTGCTGCTCGGCGAGGATTTCCGTGGGCGCCATCAGCGCGGCCTGATAGCCGGCGTCGATCGCCTGCGCGGCCGCCAGCGCCGCGACGATGGTCTTGCCGCTGCCGACGTCGCCTTGCAGCAGACGCTGCATCGGATGAGGCTGGGTCAGATCCAGCGCGATCTCGCCGCCTACCCGCTCCTGCGCGCGGGTCAGCGAAAACGGCAGCGCTTTCAGCAACCGCGCCACCAGCGAAGCCGGATCGTTCGCCGTCCGGCGCGGCATGCTCGGCGCCGCACGCGTGCGGCGCTCGTCGTGCGCACGCTTGAGCGACATTTGCTGGGCCAGCAGTTCTTCGAACTTGATCCGCACCCACGCCGGGTGCGTCCCGTCCATCAGCGCGGTTTCGTCCGAATCCACGCCCGGATGATGCAGCATGCGCACCGCCTCCATCAGCGGCGGCACGCCGAGCGGCTGCAGGTACACCCGCGCAACCGGTTCCGGCAGCAACTCGGGCAATGCCGTGCGCGACAGCGCGTTGTCGATGGCTTTGCGCAGATAAGCCTGGCTCACGCCCGCCGTACTTGGATACACGGGTGTCAATGCCTGCGGCAGGGGCGTCTCGCCGTCGACGACGCGCACCGCCGGATGCACCATCTCCATTCCGAAGAAGCCGCCGCGGACGTCGCCACGCACGCGCAGCCGCGCGCCAATCGCCATCTGCTTGACTTGCGAGCCGTAGAAATTCAGAAAGCGCAGCACGAGTTCGTCGCCGTCTTCGTCACGCAGCTTGACCAGCAACTGACGGCGCGGGCGATACGCGATCTCGTTGTCGAACACCACGCCTTCGGTCTGCGCGATACCGCCCGGCAGCAGATGGGCAATCGGCGTGAGCGAGGTCTCGTCCTCGTAGCGCATGGGCAGATGCAACACCAGATTGATGTCGCTCGTGAGCCCGAGTTTGGCGAGCTTGTCGGCCGTTTTGGTGAGCGCCGGCGCGGCCTTGTCCGCTGCCTTGGCTGTCTTCGGAGCCTTCGGCTTGTTGTTCGCCTCGCCCGCCTCGTCTGCTTTGGTCGCCTTGGCCGCTCTGGCTTCTTTCCCCGGCCCGGAATTGATCAGTTCGCCACCTTTGCCGCGGGCGGCGGGGCGCTTCGCTTCGGCGCTCACTTCGTCAATAGCAGAGGGCAAACGGCGGTCGGACAAAGGCATGGGTTGCTTCGCAAGTACAATATCGGCTTTCAAAGGTTTCGCGTCCTCGCAGCGCGCCGGCTATGACCTGCCATGAGGCGCCGCTGCGGCGTCCCGCAATCATAGCCGCCCGCCGCGAGGCTTCGGTGCAATTCCGTCCGGCTTCGGACCAATTCAGTTTCGTTTTACGCCTAGCATCCAGCCAGCCCGCATGTTCACGCTTTCCGATTTCGATTTCGACCTGCCGCCCGAGTTGATCGCGCAAACCGCGTTGCCAGAACGCAGCGCGAGCCGTCTGCTCGAAGTGGACAACCTGGTGACGCCCGCGCGTTTCGCCGACCGCCGCTTTGCGGAATTGCCCGCCTGCATCGCACCGGGCGACCTGCTGGTATTCAACGATACCAAAGTCCTGAAGGCCCGCTTCCTCGGCCAGAAGGCCAGTGGCGGCAAGATCGAGGTGCTGGTCGAACGGCTGACCGGCGAGCGCACGGCGCTCGCGCAGATTCGCGCCAGCAAGAGCCCTACGCCCGGCACGACGCTGCGCCTCGCTAACGCGTTCGACGTGACGGTAGGCGAGCGCGTCGAGCCGTTTTACACGCTGCACTTCCCCGAAGACTGCCTGACGCTGATCGAGCAGTTCGGCCGTCTGCCGCTGCCGCCCTATATCGAGCACGATCCCGACGCGACCGACGAAACCCGCTACCAGACGGTGTTCGCGCAAAATCCGGGCGCGGTGGCCGCGCCGACCGCAGGGCTGCATTTCGACGATGCGCTACTGGCCCGTCTCGACGAATCCGGCGTGGAGCGCGCGACGCTGACGCTGCATGTCGGCGCAGGCACCTTCCAGCCGGTGCGCGTGGAGAACCTGGCCGAACACAAGATGCACAGCGAGTGGTATCAGTTGCCGCAGACGCTGGTGGACCGGATTGCAGCCACGAAAGCGCGCGGCAACCGCGTGATCGCCGTGGGCACGACCTCGATGCGCGCGCTCGAAGCCGCCGCTCGCGATGCCGAGGCAACCGGCCGGGCACTTGCTGCGACGAGCGCCGAGACCGATATTTTCATCACGCCGGGCTACCCGTTCCGCGTGGTGGACCGGCTGGTGACGAATTTCCATTTGCCGAAGTCGACGCTGCTGATGCTGGTGTCGGCGTTCGCGGGCATCGAGACGATCCGCGCGGCTTACCGGCATGCGATCGCGGAACGCTATCGCTTTTTCAGCTACGGCGACGCGATGCTGCTGACGCGGCTCGACGACCGCTGAGCCGCTGCGCATGACGCGGCGGCAGATTGACGACGCTGCCCTGATTTCCTTACCCAGCCGCCGTGGCATACCCGGCGGCGCTGATAGACGCGCCGGACTGTTCTCCGGTGGCACTGGAGTTATCCCATGACCGACGGTCATACCCACGACACGAGCGCGTCGCGCGCAGCTTGCCCCACTTGCGCCGATCACGGTGACAACAGCGCCGAACGCCCTGCCAACGGCCTCAAATTTGAACTGCTGACCACCGACGGCCAGGCCCGTCGCGGCCGCCTCACGCTGAACCACGGCGTGGTCGAAACGCCGATCTTCATGCCGGTCGGCACCTACGGTACGGTGAAGGCCGTGCAGCCGCGCGAACTCGAGGAAATGCATGCACAGATCATCCTCGGCAACACCTTTCACCTGTGGCTGCGCCCGGGACTCGAAACGATCGGCGCGCACGGCGGCCTGCACCGGTTCATGGGCTGGAATAAGCCCATCCTGACCGATTCCGGCGGATTTCAGGTGTTCTCGCTGGGCGATCTGCGCAAGATCACCGAAGATGGCGTCACGTTCGCCTCGCCGATTAACGGCGACAAGCTGTTCCTGTCGCCTGAAGTGTCGATGCAGATCCAGAAGGTTCTGAATTCGGACATCGTCATGCAGTTCGACGAATGCACGCCGTACGCCACCAACAACGTGCCGACTTCGCACCAGGACGCCGCCGACTCGATGCGCATGTCGATGCGCTGGGCCCAGCGCTCCATCGACGAATTCAACGGCCTCGGCAACCCGAATGCGCTGTTCGGGATCGTCCAGGGCGGCATGTTCGAAGACCTGCGCGACGAGTCGCTGGCGGGTCTGGCCGAGATGGACTTCCACGGTCTCGCCATCGGCGGCCTGTCGGTTGGCGAGCCGAAGGAAGACATGATGCGCGTGCTCAACCACATCGGTCCGAAGCTCCCGGCCGACAAACCGCACTATCTGATGGGCGTAGGCACGCCGGAAGACCTGGTCGCCGGCGTGGCGGCCGGCGTCGACATGTTCGACTGCGTCATGCCCACCCGTAACGCCCGCAACGGCTGGCTCTTTACGCGCTTTGGCGATATCAAGATCCGCAACGCGACCCACAAGACCTCGCTGCGGCCGCTGGACGAAAGCTGCGGCTGCTATACCTGCCGCCATTTCACCCGCGGCTACCTGCATCATTTGCATCGCGTCGGCGAAATTCTGGGCGCGCAACTCAACACGATCCACAACCTGCACTACTACCTCGAGCTGATGAGCGAAATCCGCGCATCCATCGAGGCACACGAATTCGAAGCCTTCCGCACGCGTTTCCACGCCAACCGGGCAAGAGGTGTCGACCCGGCCAACTAGGGGACCCCGCGAAAACCCTTAGAAGAGGGGCCCCTTGAAGATTGCAAATTAGACCTACTATATGCCCCGCCGCCGGATTCCCCAGAAGGGTCCGTCGGCCTAACGTCTCAAATATTACAATTACATTCCGGCACGACCCGAGCGGGCTTTAACCGCTTGATCGGCAAGCCCATTTGCCATGCCGTCGTACCAAATGCCGGTGGTAGAATAACCGGCTGATTTTTTTGATCGTTATAACGGAGAGACCAACGTGTCGTTCATTTCAAACGCCTTCGCTCAAGGCTCAGGTGGTGCAGAATCGAGCCTGATGAGCTTCCTGCCGCTGATCCTGATGTTCGGCGTGCTGTACTTCATCATGATTCGCCCGCAAATGAAGCGTCAGAAGGAACATCGCAACATGCTCTCCGCCATGGCGAAGGGTGACGAGGTAGTCACGAATGGCGGCATCGTTGGCAAGGTGACCAAGGTTAGCGACGCGTATGTCGGCGTCGAAATCGCCGAAGGCACGGAAATCACCGTGCAAAAGGCGTCGGTCACGACGATTCTCCCGAAGGGCACGATCAAGTCGCTGTAAGGCCTGCTCTCTCGCGTCCGGCGCGGCCTCGCGGAACTCAAGCCGGCCTGCCTGCCATGTCATCCATGCCAACAGGTACGTCGCGCCTCCCGCGCTCATCGCCGGACGCATCGCTTCCAAGCCAACCTTCCCGTTGGACCACTCCATGAATCGCTACCCCCTCTGGAAATATGTCGTGATGGTCGTGGCGCTTGCCATCGGCCTCATCTACACCCTGCCCAATTTCTTCGGCGAAGCGCCGGCGGTGCAGGTGTTGAGCGGCAAGGCAACGGTCAAGCTCGATTCGTCGACACTGTCGCAAATCGAAGCCGCGCTGGCTGCCAATCAGATCACCGCTTCCGACGTGACGTTCGACAACTCGTCGACCAACGCGAACATTCGCGTGCGTCTGTCGGATACCGACACGCAATTGCGCGTGAAGGATCTGCTGTCGAAAACGCTGAACAGCGACCCGACCGATCCTAATTTCATCGTCGCCCTGAACCTGCAAAGCGCGTCGCCGCGCTGGCTGACCGCCCTGCACGCGCTGCCGATGTACCTCGGCCTCGACCTGCGCGGCGGTGTGCACTTCCTGCTGCAGGTGGATATGGCAGGCGCGCTGAACAAGAAGCTCGACTCCGACGCCTCGGACGCGCGTACCTTGCTGCGCGACAACAACATCCGCGACGGCGGCGTGAACCGCGTCAACCAGACGGTGGTGATCAATTTCGCCGACAAGGACACCGCGGCCGCAGCGAGTAAGCAACTCTCGCGCAGCATCGGCGAACTCCAGTGGGCGACCCAGACGGCGCCGGACGGCGGCTTGCAACTGGTCGGCACCTTTGCGCCGGCGGTGCAGAGAAGCGTCGAGGACGCGGCGCTCAAGCAGAACATCACCACGCTGCATAACCGGGTCAACGAACTCGGCGTGGCCGAACCGGTGATCCAGCAGCAAGGCTCCGACCGCATCGTGGTCGAACTGCCTGGCGTGCAGGACACGGCGAAGGCGAAGGACATCATCGGCCGCACGGCAACGCTCGAAGCGCGCCTCGCCGATCCGGTGAACCTCCATCCGAATCCGTCGGATCCGGTCCCGCCGGGTGACGAACTGTTCACCGAGGGCAACCAGGTGCCGGTGCTGCTGCGAAAGCAGGTCATCTTCACCGGCGACCGCATCATCGACGCTTCGGCGGGCTTTGACGAACATCAGCGTCCGTCGGTCAACATCCGTCTCGACTCGGCTGGTGGCCGTGCCGTGGCAAGCGTGTCGCGCGACAACATCGGCAAGCCGATGGCGATGGTGCTGTTCGAAAAGGGCAAGGGCCAGGTGCTGACCGTCGCGACGATCCAGTCTGAACTGGGCGACCGCTTCCAGATCACCGGTCAGCCCACGCCGCAAGGCGCCGCCGACCTCGCGCTGCTGCTGCGCGCCGGTTCGCTGGCGGCGCCGATGGACATCATCGAGGAACGCACGATCGGCCCGAGCCTCGGTGCCGACAACATCAAGAAGGGCTTCCACTCGGTGATCTGGGGCTTTGCCGCCATCGCCGTCTTCATGATCGCGTACTACATGCTGTTCGGCGTGATCTCAATGATCGGGCTGTCGGTCAACCTGCTGTTGCTGGTCGCGGTGCTATCCATGCTGCAGGCCACCCTGACCTTGCCGGGTATCGCCGCTATTGCGCTGGCACTCGGCATGGCCATTGACGCGAACGTACTGATCAACGAGCGGGTGCGTGAAGAACTGCGCAACGGCGCGCCGGCGCAACTGGCCATCCAGAACGGCTACGCGCATGCGTGGGCGACCATTCTCGACTCGAACGTGACCACGCTGATCGCCGGTCTGGCGCTGCTCGCGTTCGGCTCGGGTCCGGTCCGCGGTTTCGCGATCGTGCACTGTATCGGCATTCTGACCTCGATGTTCTCCGCGGTGTTCTTCTCGCGCGGTCTCGTGAACCTCTGGTACGGCGGCAAGAAGAAGCTGAAGTCGCTGGCGATCGGCCAGGTGTGGAAGCCGGCAGCGGTCGAAGGTGCAGGCGCTGCCGCGTATCTCGGCAGCGAAGACGCCGCCACCGACACGGCACGCGCCGTCAGCGCCGCCTCTGCCCGGCCGAAGGCCACGGCGCAGACCCGCGCCGCCGCCGGCAAGCCGACGGTGCGACGTCGCAACAGCCCCGACAACACGCCGCAGAAACCGGGTTCATCCCGCTGAGTCCCGGAGAACAAGACCATGGAATTTTTCCGCATTCGCAAAGATTTGCCGCTCATGCAGCGCGCGTTGGTGTTCAACGCGATCTCGCTGCTGACGTTTATCGCTGCCGTGTTTTTCCTGCTGCATCGTGGGCTGCATCTGTCGGTGGAGTTCACCGGCGGTACCGTGATCGAGGTCCAGTATCCGGGCACCGTGCCGCTCGAACCGGTACGCGGCACGCTCGCGAAACTCGGTTACCCGGACGCCCAGGTGCAGAATTTCGGCACCTCGCGTGACGTGCTGATCCGTCTGCCGGTCAAGGCAGGCCTCACCTCCGCCCAGCAGAGCGATCAGGTAATGGGCGCGCTGAAGGGTGAAGACGCCCAGGTGCAACTGCAGCGCGTCGAGTTCGTGGGCCCGCAGGTCGGCAAGGAACTCGTCACCAACGGCCTGCTCGCGCTCGCCTGCGTGGTGGCCGGCATCGTGATCTATCTGTCGTTCCGCTTCGAGTGGAAGTACGCCGTGGCCGGCGTGATCGCCAACCTGCACGACGTGGTGATCATTCTCGGCTTCTTCGCATTCTTCCAATGGGAGTTCTCGCTGTCCGTGCTAGCCGCTGTGCTCGCGGTGCTCGGCTATTCGGTGAACGAATCCGTGGTTATCTTCGACCGGATTCGCGAAACCTTCCGGCGCGAACGCAAGATGACGGTGATCGAAGTCATCAACCACGCGATTACCAGCACGATGTCGCGAACCATCATCACCCACGGCTGTACGCAGATGATGGTGCTGTCGATGTTCCTGTTCGGCGGTCCGACGCTGCACTACTTCGCGTTGGCACTGACCGTCGGTATTCTGTTCGGTATCTATTCGTCGGTGTTCGTTGCCGCCGCGCTGGCAATGTGGCTCGGCGTGAAGCGCGAAGATCTGCTGAAGGACAAGAAGGAACGCCACGATCCGAACGACCCGAACGCAGGCGCACAGGTCTGAGGTTCGAGGTAGCTTCGAAGCGTCACGAGCAGTAAAAAGCACAAAGGCCGGTTCAGTCGAACCGGCCTTTGTCGTTTACCGCCGCGCTCCGCATCGGCGCTCTGCACCCGCGTTGCATCCGCGCCTCGCGCAAGTCCGATGCCCGCCGCGCGTCTCAACGCCGCGGCGTCGCATCGTCCAGCCTTATTGCTTGATGCCTTCCGCCTGGATATGAAGCTTGGTATCCATGCTGAAACCATACTTGCTGCCGAAGTCCATGCCGTAATCCGCGCGGTTGAAATGCGCGCTCGCTTCCACACCGCACACTTCGCGCTTGAGCACCGGATGCTGCATGCACTTGAACGAATCGACCGTCAGGTTCAGCGGCTTGGTGACGCCATGCATCGTCAGGCTGCCGACCACTTCAACCGGCTTGTCGCCGTCGAACTTGATATCCGTACCTTTGTAGGTCACTGACGGATACTTCGTGACGTCGAAGAATGCGTCCGACTGCAAATGCTCGTCGAGCTTGGGGTTGCCGGTCTGGACCGAAGAAGGGTCGACGGTCACGTCGACGGTGCCGGTTTTTGCCGCGCGGTCGAGCGTCACCGTGCCCGAGCTTTTGGTGAATTTGCCGCGCCACACCGACAGGCCGCCGAAGTGATCCGCCTCGAAGCTCGGATAGGTGTGCGTCGGGTCGAGCATATACGTGTCAGCCGCCACGGCGCTGAACGAAACAGAGGCAGTCAAAGCGGCAGCAGCGATCAGTAGAGTTTTTTTCATGTCATGCTCCTTTCAGGAAAACACACCGCGCGAGGCGCGGTGCGGGTTCGGGTTCGGGTTCGGCGTGCGGCTGCGGTGTCGGTCACCGCAGAACGCGTCACTTGTGTGCTGCTACGATATGGAATTTGATGACGACATCGTCGGCCACCACCGAGGTGTCTTTCCACTCGCCCGTGCCGATATCGAATTGCGTGCGTTTGATCGGCAGCGAGCCGTCGAAGACCTGCGTGGCGCCCTGCTGCGTCACCGTGACAGGCACCACCACCGTCTGCGACTTGCCCTTGATGGTCAGCTTGCCGGTCACCTTGAACTGGTTGCCGGACGCCGGCGCGATCGCACTCGATACAAAGGTTGCCTGCGGAAACGTCTTCGCGTCGAACCAGTCCTTGCCGCGCACCTGTTCGTTGTAGCTGTCGTCGCCGAGATCGTAGCTGCCCACGTCGACGCTGAACTGCGCGCTGCCTTCGGCCGGTTTCGCCGGATCAAACGAGACCTGTGCGGTGAACTTGTTGAACTTGCCGTCGACCGGCACGTTCATCTGCTTCGAGGTCGCGGTGATCGTGCTCTTCGCGACATCCACCTGGGCCAGCGCGCTGCCCGCCGCGCTCAGCGATGCGGCAGCGAACGCCGCCAGCATGTAGCGATAAAACGAAACCTTCATGTTGGTCCTTATTTGATGAAAGGGATCATGCGCGACAGCAGGCCGTCGCGGTCCAGCCACTGATGCTTGAGCGCCGCCGCCACGTGCAGGACGAACAGGACGAGCAATGTGTAGTTGAGCGTGATGTGGATATTCTTCAGCACGACCTTGAGTACAGGATCGGGCGCGATCAGGCGCGGCAGGGGCACGAGCCCCAGATACACCACCGGCACGTTGGCCGCGGAACTATAGAGATAACCGGACACCGGAATCGCGATCATCAACACGTAGAGCAGCACGTGCGTGAGGTGGGCGGCGACGCGCTGCCACGCGGCCATGCGGCGCGGTAACGGCGGCGCGCCGTGGGTCGCGCGCCAGAGGATGCGCAGCACCGACAGCGCGAACACCGTCACGCCGATCCACTTATGCCAGGAGAAGTAGCGCAGCTTGGCGGGCGTAAAGCCCGGGATATCCGTCATCACCCAGCCAAGCCCGAAGCCGCACACGATCAGCAGCGCAATCAGCCAGTGAAACGCAATGGCCGTTCGCGTGTAGGACTCGCGAGCGCCGAAGGTTGAGGTGTTTGCCATAAAAGGTCAACGCAAGCTGAGAGGTTAGCAGCGCAAACGGATGACACCCCGCGGCAAAGCCGGCAGTCCATCTCCTATGCGAATTGCGTGAAGCCGTGGTCGCCGTTGCGGCCCTTGCCGCCGGAACGGCCGGCCTGCCGCGACGCATGCCGAGGCCGCCATGCTACCCCAAGCCGAAAAAGCCGGCAGCCGGACTTCCGCGAAGCGTCTCACGCTCTGAAACGCAGCGCAACATGGCGATTGAACAAATGGGGCATGAAAATGTCCGATAGTGTCCGGATGCCTGAATTCCTGGATTCCTGCTGCGCTTCCTTTCGAGGAGGCTGTGCGCTTGTCTGACGAGTACCGCGCCCACCAAAGCACGCACGGGAGGAGACCTTTGGTACTATTGCTCCAGGCTTTCGCCAGTCCCTCCGTGCAAGCCTGCGTTGCACGCCCCCGCTCACGTCGTTTGCCCTTCAGCCGTATGGAACATGACAACCTGATCGCGTGCCACGAGTGCGACACCCTTTTCCAGAAGCCGCGCCTGCTCGACGCCCACTCGGTCGCGCGCTGCCCGCGCTGCGGCGCAACGCTGTATCGCAACTCGCATCGGCGGCTGGACGGCATTAGTGCCATGACGCTCGCTGCGTTATTCACCTTTCTGATCGCTCAGGCCTATCCGATTCTCGAACTCGACGCCAACGGCATTACCTCGCAAACCACGCTGTTCGGTGCGCTCGTCGCGCTATGGAACGAGGACATGCAGATCGTCGCGGTCATGGTGTTCTGCGCCACCACGCTGTTCCCTCTGACCGAGCTCGTCGCGCTGCTCTACGTGCTGATTCCGATCCGCTCGGGCTACGTGCCGCCGGCCTTCAACCAGGTCTTGCGCGCCATCCAGTTCGTGCGGCCGTGGGGCATGATCGAGGTGTTCATGCTGGGCGTGCTGATCACCATCGTGAAGATGGTGAGCCTCGCCCGCGTGATCCCCGAAGCGGCGCTCTTTGCCTTCGGCGCACTCACCTTGATGTTCGCGGTGGTGGTGATGTTCGACCCGCGCACCTTGTGGGACATGGCCGACGAGTTGCATGCGCGGCGCGCCAGGCCCCTGCCGCGCACCGCCGCCGACAGCGCCGCTGCCGCGGTCGCCGCGACGCTCACGAATAACGCAGGCCAGCCCTCCGCACCTCCCCAGGGATGACCGCACGATGAAATACGTCACCGCGTTACGCGCGGGCCTGGTTTCCTGTCACGCCTGCGGCCGCGTCGAACCGCGTATCCGCTCGATTACGCCGCAACATTGCTCGCGTTGCGGCGCACGGCTGCATCGGCGCAATCCGGACAGTCTGATGCGCACGTGGGCGCTATTGCTCGCCGCTGCCTTGCTGTATATTCCGGCGAATCTGTTGCCGGTGATGCACACGTCGTCGCTGCTCGGTTCGGAAGACGACACGATCATGAGCGGCGTGGTGTACTTCTGGACCTCGGGCGACTGGCCGCTCGCCGTGATCGTGTTCATTGCCAGCATCATGGTGCCGATGCTCAAGCTGAGCGTGCTCGTGCTCCTCACCGTCACGGCCCAGCGCCGCTCGCGCTGGCGCCCCATGCAGCGCACCAAGCTGTACCGCATGGTCGAGCGGATCGGCCGCTGGTCGATGCTCGACGTGTTCGTCGTCACGCTGACGGTTGCGCTGGTGCGCTTCAAGTCGATCGCCGTGATCACGGCGGGACCCGGCGCCATTGCGTTCGGCTCCGTGGTGATTCTGACCATGCTCGCCTCGATGCAATTCGACCCACGGCTCATCTGGGACACCGTGGAAGGCGGCGACGGCACGGTCAGGAAGAAGGCGAAACGCGTGGCCGGCCCGCAAGACACGCCAGACACGCAAGGCAGCTCCCAACATTCTCAGGACCCCAAACATGACTAGCCCGCAAGGACCGACGCCCGCTCCCAGCGCGCCGCGCAACGATTCGAACGGACCCACGCTGCCGCCCAACCTGCCCGATCCCGAGATCGAGCCGCGCAACCACTGGTTGCCGTCGCTGGTCTGGGTGATCCCGCTGATCGCGGCGCTGATCGGCATTGCGCTCGTCATCAAGTCGGTGACCGAGAAGGGGCCTGAAATCAGCATCAGCTTCACCACCGCGGAAGGGCTCGAACCCGGCAAAACCCAGGTCAAGTACAAGGACGTCAACATCGGCCTCGTGAAGAACATCACGCTGTCGAAGGATCTTTCGCACGTGCTGATCGCGGTCCAGCTGACCAAGGAAGCCGAAAACTTCGCCGTCAAGGACACGCGCTTCTGGGTCGTGCGTCCGCGGGTCGGCGCAAGCGGCGTGTCGGGCCTCAGCACGCTGCTCTCGGGTGCGTACATCGGCGTGGACGCCGGCCGGTCACAGGACACGCAGAAGGATTTCGTCGGACTCGAAACGCCGCCACCCATCACCGGCGACCAGAAGGGTCACCGCTACACGTTGCATGGCGATTCGCTCGGCTCGATCGATATCGGCTCGCCGATCTTCTATCGCCGCGTGCAGGTCGGCCAGGTCGTGGGCTTCTCGCTCGACAAGGACGGCACCGGCGTGACGATGCAGGTGTTCGTCGCCGCGCCGTACGACCAGTATGTCGGCGTCAACACGCGCTGGTGGCATGCGAGCGGCGTCGACCTGCGGCTCGATTCGAGCGGCTTCAAGCTGAATACGCAATCGCTCGCCACGGTGCTGGTGGGCGGCCTGTCGTTCCAGTCACCGCCTGGGCAGCCGGTCGGTGCACAGGCGCCGAACAACATGACCTTCCGCCTCGGTTCGGATGAAACCGACGCGATCCGCGAGCCGGACGGTGTGCCGCTGCGCGTGGTGATGAACTTCAACCAGTCGCTGCGCGGGCTGTCGATTGGCGCGCCGGTCGACTTCCGCGGCATCGTGCTCGGCCAGGTGACCAACATCGGCATCGACTACGATCCGAAGACCCGCAACTTCACCATGCCGGTGACGATGAACCTGTACCCCGATCGCCTCGGCAAACGCTTCCGCGACGCGGCGCCGGAACCGGGCAGCGTCGCCGGGCAGGATCTGCTGCAACGGCTCGTCAAGAGCGGTTTGCGTGGCCAGTTGCGCACGGGCAACCTGATTACGAGCCAGCTGTATGTCGCGCTCGACATCTTCCCGAAGGCGGCGCCCGCTACGGTCGATGTCCACAGCGATCCGCTCGAGCTGCCGACGATCCCGAACACGCTCGACGAGTTGCAGCTGCAGGTGGCCGACATCGCGAAGAAACTCGATCAGGTGCCGTTCGACCAGATCGGCGCTAACCTGAACAGCTCGCTGAAGAACGCCGATCAGCTGTTCACCCGCCTGAACACCGAGGTGGTGCCGCAGGCGCGCGATACGCTGGCGGCCGCCAAGCAGACCTTCGGTACAGCCGAGGCCACGCTGCAACAGGACTCGCCGCTGCAATCGGATGTGCATCAGGCGCTGCAGGAACTGACCCATACGTTGCAGTCGCTCAATGCGCTGTCGGACTATCTGGAACGCCATCCGGAATCGCTGTTGCGCGGAAAACCAGGAGATCAACCATGATGTTTGCCCGGCCCCCTCGTTCGCCGCGCGGGCTTGCCCGCGCCGCTGCGTGCCTCGGCGCATGTGCCGGACTGCTGGCGCTCGCGGCGTGCTCTTCGTCGCCGCCGAGCCATTTCTACACCCTCGGCGCCGACAATGCGGCCACCACCACGCGCAGCGCTGCCGGGTCGGCGCTGCTGATCGAAGTGGCGCCGGTTGGCGTGCCGTCGCAGGTTCAGAAAAACCAGCTCGTCGTACAGAACGGATCGACCCAGGTGCAGATCCTCGAGCAGGAACGCTGGGCCTCGCTGCCGGGCGACGAGATCCGCCGCGCGTTGTCGTCGGATCTCACGCAGCAACTGGGCACGATCGACGTCTACGGCACAGCGTATCCGGAAAGCACGCCGGTGTACCGCGTCAGCGTCAACGTGCAGCGCTTCGAGTCGTGGCCGGGCTCGCATGCCTTGATCGATGCCGTGTGGAGCGTGCGCGCGGTGCGCAGCGAAGCCGTCATGACCTGCCGCAGCACCATCAGCGCGCCCGTGACGGCGGGCTACGATGCGCTGGTCGACGGTCATCGCCAGGCCGTGCAGCAGATCTCCTCGCAGATCGCCGCCAGCATCGAGGCCATGGCCGCCGCGGCTGCGCGAGTACCCACCGGCACACCGGCGAAAAACGCCTCGGGCGTACCGGCGCGGATGGCGCCGGCTGCCGTGCCTTGCCCGCTGCCAAGCGGTCCGAGCGCGGCGCTTGATGGTGCGGGAGGACTTGCAGCCAGTTTCGGTCTCACGCCGATCGGTGTGAACGGCTGATCCGTCGGCATGGTTGCCAGCGTCGCCGTGCAGGCAGCCTGGCTGCCTGCATCAGCGCCTCAACCGTACCTTTTGGCGTCACTCAAGCTGCGCCCGCTTCGCGAACCCGATATCCGCTGATGCCCAGCCGGCCTGTCCCATCCGGCCAGCTTGCGGAATTCTCCCTGTTTAGCGATCCTGAGGGCTTCCGCAACAGGACCGCGACTCGCCTCGCACTGAACACGCCATGTTCCGTTCCATTCAGACCTTCATAAAAAAGTGGCGCGCCTCACGCAATAGCGGACACCAGCTCGACGCATTGCTGGCCATCGCCGATCAGAACGCCCCGTATGCGGAGCGCAGCGAATGGCTGATCGAACTGGCGCACTGGATCCACCGCAGCGGCGCCGTGCAGACCGTGGCGCAGGAGCCGTCCGTCGACGAGGCGCGCCGGCAACCCGAGCACAAGCGTCTGCGCTATCTGCTGCATGTGCTGGATCGCAACCCGGCGTGGAAGGCCAACGTGGCCGGCATCCTGCGCGCGCTGCTACGCGAGAGCGACGGTATTTCCCTGCTGTGCGACGCAGGTATGCCGGTGCATTCGGCCTTTTTCGGCGCGCTGTTCGAACGTCTGGAATCCTCACTGATTCCGCCCGCCCCGAACCGACGCGACCTGTCGGCAATCTTCACGCTGATGTTCACCACAGCACACGATGCACAATGGATCGCCGCGTTGCCCACCGATCTGCTCACGCGCATCCGCGATCTGTTCACGTATCAGCCGGACACCGGCAAGCCGCGCGAGGGCGTGCCCTTCTCGCTCGATCTGCTCGCCGCCCTGCATAACCTGACTTGCCAGATCAGCTCGACGGGACTATCGCAAACGGTGCGCAGCCGCCTGGGCGACGCCGACGTGCGCGTGGCCATGGAGAAGCAGCCGTTCTATCGCCTGACCCGTGCGATGCTGGCTGTGGAAACCGCCCATCAGGCCGAGGCCGATGCACAGGCAGAGTCAGAGGCAGAGGCAGAGGCAGAAAACGCACCGTCCGGCAAACTGCTGCATGAGGTCAACTATCTACGTGTGCTGCTGGACGAATGCCGCATCGCCACGGATAACGTCTTCAACCATCTGTACCGCAACGGCGTGAGCGTCGACATCGTGTTTCAGGTCGAACGCATGCGCATGCGCATCCAGCGCGCCGAGCACCTGCTGGATGCGTGGATGGCCTTCGACGACCTGCATGCCGGCTCGCGCCTCGTCGCCGAACTGGTGAGCGCCAACCATGCGAGCCAGAGCGTCGCGCACCTGATGCGCAGCAACTTCTCCTTGCTGGCACGCAAGGTGGTCGAATACAGCGCCGACACGGGCGAACACTACATCGCACGTGACCGCGCCGAGTATCTGAAAATGCTGCGCATGGCGGCGGGCGGCGGCCTCGTCACCGTGGTGACGGTGTGCGTGAAGTTCGCGGTCACCGGCCTGCATCTCCAGTCGATGCTGGAAGGCCTGCTCGCCGGCATCAATTACGCAGCCAGCTTCCTGCTGATGCACTTCCTGCATTTTTCGCTCGCCACCAAACAGCCCGCCATGACGGCGCCGACTATCGCGCGTGAGCTCGACGGCGCGGGTACGCCAGAAGGCGTGAACAGTTTCGTGAGCTCGGTGCTCGCGCTCATTCGCACGCAGGCCGCGGCCGTGCTCGGCAACGTGATGCTGGTCTTCCCGGTGTGTCTCGGTGTGCAGTTGCTGTGGCACACGCTCTTTCACGCCAACATCATCTCGCCGGAGAAAGCCCACGCGACGCTGCACTCGTTCTCGCTGATCGGGCCCACCCCGTTCTATGCGGCGCTGACCGGGGTGCTGCTGTGGTCGTCCAGTCTGATCGCCGGCTGGGCCGACAACTGGTTCGTGCTGCACCGGGTCGCCGATGCGCTCGCCTACAACCGTCGCTTGCGCATCACGCTCGGCCCCCTGGGTGCCGCCCGGCTCGCGCGCTTCTGCCGCTCGAACGTGGCCGGCGTGGTGGGCAATATCACCCTCGGCCTAATGCTCGGCCTCGTACCCGCCGTCCTGACCGCGCTCGCCTTCACCTTCGAGGTCCGGCACGTCACGCTGAGCGCGGGCTCGATCGGTGTGGCGCTCGGCGTGCTGGGCAGCGGCGCGCTGGATTTGCCGGAGTTCTGGTGGGCCATAGCCGGAGTGTGCAGCATGGCCATCCTGAACGTGGCCGTCAGTTTCGCGCTCGCGTTCCATATGGCCGTGCGCTCACGCGATCTGCGGCGCAACCACGTGCGCTCCTTGCGCGGGGCATTCTGGCGCCGGGTGTGGCGGCGCCCGCTGGATCTTCTGTGGCCGGTGAATGCCTCGCGCGAAGGCCATTGATCCAGCATTGGCGCGGGAAGCCCGGCCGGCGCACCCCGACCGCGTACAATAGCGCCTTATTCAACGCCTCCCGGCAACTTCAATGTCCTTCGATTTTTTCATCCCCTGCCCTCGCGGCCTGGAAGCCGCGCTGGCTGCCGAACTCGCCGAAATCGCCGCGCGCCACCTGAATGGTGCGCCGTTCACCGCGGGCGCGCAGGTCCCGGGCGGCGTGCATCTCCGCGGCGGCTGGGCTGCCGGCATGGCGGCCAACCTGCATTCGCGCATTGCCAGCCGTGTCTTGCTGAAAATCGCCCACCGGCCGTATCGCAGCGAACAGGACATCTATGCACTCGCGCTCGACCAGCGTTGGGAGCAGTGGTTTTCCGCGCATGAGACGCTGCGCGTCGACGTGACGGCGATCAAGTCGCCGCTGCGCAGCCTCGAATTCGCCACGTTGCGTGTCAAGGATGCGATCTGCGACCGGCTGCGTGAAGTGAGCGGCGCGCGCCCGAACATCGATACCGCTGCGCCGGATGTGCGCGTATTTGCCTTTCTTACCGCCACCGACTGCACGCTGTACCTCGACACCTCGGGCGAGCCGCTCTTCAAGCGCGGCTGGCGTCTCGACAAGGGTGCTGCGCCGCTGCGCGAGAACCTCGCGGCGGGCATCCTGCGCCTGACCGGCTGGACGGCCGGCACGCCGCTGTACGATCCGATGTGCGGCAGCGGCACGTTCCTCGCGGAAGCAGCGCAAGTGGCGCTGAACATCGCGCCGGGTGCGGAGCGCCGCTTCGGTTTTGAAAAGCTCAAGCAGTACGAAGCCAAAACCTGGCAGACGCTGAAAGCCGCGGCTCTGGACGCGAAGCACGCCGCACGCGCTTCCCGTGCCGATCTGCAGATTTTCGGCAGCGACATTTCCGGTGACATGCTCATCAAGGCACGCGCGAATTTCGAGCGCGCCGGACTGTCGTCGGTCTCGCTCAAGCAGGTGGACGCACGCGGCATGGCGCCGCCGTCGTCGGCGCCGGGCATTCTGGTGGCCAACCCGCCGTACGGTGAGCGGATCGAAGTGCGCGGCCGCAACGCGCGCGGCGAACTCCGCGAGACCGGGCGTGAAAGCCGCGATGACGACAGCTTCCGCCGCGCTCAGGAAGAGGCGCCGGATAGCGAATTCTTCAAGTCGCTCGGCGATGCATTGAAACAGCGCTTCACCGGCTGGTATGCGTTCATCCTGACGTCGGATCGTAAGCTGCCGGGTCAATTGCGCCTGCGCGAATCGACCAAGACGCCGTTGTTCAACGGTGCGCTGGAATGCCGCCTGTTCCGCTTCGACCTGATTGCTGGCAGCGTCAGGCAACGCCCGGCGAACGATACGCCGGCGGCTTGATGTAGCGCGGTTGCACGTTGGTTGATCGAGAGGCTGCGGCGTCATGTCCGCAGCCTTTTTTCATTGCGAGAGTCCATCGGGCGCGATTCGTCGCCCTTAAGCGCTCGCGCTTAGTCCGCGCGTGCAACACGGTTTCGCCAGCACAAAGGCTACTGACAGAACGTTGTCAGTAGCTCCGCCGCACACTCCTGATCACGCCAGCCGGCGCATCGCCAAGGCCGCCCCGAAGCCACCTCGGGCATCACGGGCCCAATCACAGCCCCAAGGAGAGTGTCATGTCAGAAGCCGCAAGCCACATCATTTCCTGGTTTGAAATCCCCGCCACCGACTTCGAGCGCGCCGTGCGTTTCTACGAGACCGCGTTTGCCACCGTGCTTCGGCGTGAAAATGTCGGCGGCCAGCCAATCGGGATCTTCCAGTACGCCGAGCCCGCCACCGGCGGCTGCGTCATTCACAGCCCCACGGCCAAACCTTCCGCCGACGGCGTCGTCGTTTATCTGAACGCGCAGCCCAATGTGGATGCCGTGCTGGCCCGCGTCGAGAAGGCCGGTGGCAAGGTGCAAGGGCCTGTCATCGAGCTGCCGCAGGATATCGGCTATATCGGCTTCTTTACTGATACCGAAGGTAACCGTATCGGACTGCATTCGCCGAAAAATGCCTGATGCATTGCCGGGCGCGCCGGGGCGGGTGTAATGCGATACGGTGCGATGCGGCGCAATGCAACGACGCACTGGACTGCACCGCCTGTTTAGCGCCCGTTGACATCGCACAGCGCTATGATCGCGAAACCGCCCGAGTTCGGGCCCGGCCGAACGTGGGCCGGGACGATCGCGGGCCTAGCCGAACACCAACCCAGCCCATCGCGGGGCGCCCGAAACCGCGCCCCCGGCCACAACACTGAATCTCCCGCTTCCTTCAACAGACGCCCACCATGACGCGCCGTGCCGACCGCCTGTTCCAGATCGCCGAGCTGCTCCGCGGCCGGCGTCTGACGACCGCGCAACAACTTGCCGACTGGCTGCATATCTCGCCTCGCACGGTCTACCGGGATGTGCGCGACCTGCAGTTGTCGGGCGTGCCGATCGAAGGGGAAGCGGGCATCGGCTATCGTCTGAACCGTTCGGCGAGCCTGCCGCCGCTCACCTTCACCATCGACGAACTCTCCGCGCTCGCTGCCGGCGCGCGCATGCTCGAAACGTGGGGCGGCGCGAGCTTCGCCAAAGGGGCGCGCGGCGCGCTGGCGAAGATCGCCTCGACCATGCCCGCCGACAAGCGCGCGGCCCTCGACCGGCTGCCGATCTTCGCGCCGTCGTTTCACATCAAGGGTGAGTTTGCGGAGAAGGTCGATGCGCTGCATCTCGCCATCGACGCCAGACGGGTCGTGAGCTTTGCCTATCGCGACCGCAAAGGCGCGCAATCGGAGCGGCGCGTCTGGCCGCTCGGGCTCGTGTATTGGGGTGCGCGCTGGACCATCGGCGCGTGGTGTGAGTTGCGCGAAGAGTTCCGCAATTTCGACGTTGAAGAAATCCGTGAGCTGCAGGTACTCGAACCGTTCCCGGATCGGGAAGGCAGACGACTCGCGGATTTTCTACGGCATGTCGAGGTGAAACAGCGCTGAGATCACGACGCTTTCAGGGCCGCGTTCCGCGGCCCTGAATTCATTCTCAGTCGACCGACTTCACCATATCCTCGATCACCTTCTTCGCATCGCCGAAGACCATCATGGTCTTGTCCATGTAGAAGAGATCGTTGTCGAGCCCCGC
>NZ_JBNDMK010000033.1:0-77928 GCF_050436545.1 Paraburkholderia sp. GAS41 | reverse complement strand
TAGTGCGGATTACCCGTGTGAAAGTAGGTAATCGTCAGGCTCCCTAGCAGCAACAGAAACCCCACCCCACAAGGTGGGGTTTCTGCGTTTACGCGGCTTCATCGCACCCGGCGATCTGCACATATCAGAGCTAAAACGAATCGTGCACGCTGCCCGCAGTCCGGCCAAATTGATGCGTATGCGACGCTACCCGGACATTGCGCTATCATGTGGAAATAACGCGAAAGCACTGGCCTGCACGAGACTTCGGCAACGGAGCGTGCAAATCAGACCAGCCGCTTGAAATCGCTCCATTTTCTGCACTATCTTTTCAATTGCGACCGTAACACTGACTCAGCGCCGCCAGCTGTATTGCGGAGCGCTGGCTCAGTCGCTTGCCGTCGCGGTAAGCATGACAGGATTTCATTGGGGGACAGGTCGTTCCGCAAGCTCTGGGGCTACCCAACCTGATTTGACCAGCGAGCATTTCCGCAGATGTATCGACCTATCGCCGCCGGCAATTGCGACGGCACTCATCCAACGCATTCGCCGAATATCGAGCAAACAATGCTCGACGGAAAGCCACAAGATTCATATTAAGGACGGGTTACTTTATGGACGAAAGGAAGCGAGACAGCATGATTGCTTACCTCCGCCACCGCATGGAAGAATTTGGCATTACGCCAGACATGCTGGCTTCAGCCCTGGCTAGCGACGAATCGGAAAAGGCCAACGCCCGTTATCGTGACGTAACGGGCGAGACGTGGTCCGGCGAAGGGGAGATGCCTCAATGGCTGAAGCAGGCCATTAGCGCAGGGCAATCCATTGAGCATTTTGCGCTGTCACCCAAAGTGGCGGACAAGGCTCCTGCCAAACGAGCGGTCGATTGGGACAAGGACCCGTTTGCGGGAAGCCCTCTTGCACGCTCCAGTGAGCGATAGGCGGCCGGATCGTCCGCCGTTAGCGCTGGTGAGGACGAACCCTCAGCAGCAATCGACTATCCCTGCACTCGCCCCTGCGACCGTCCGCGTTGCGATGCAATCCAGTTCAAGCTCGCTCAAGATCGAGAGCATGATACCGTCGCGTTTCCACTTGAGCCACCTGGCATAGCAAGTCTGTTGCGGGGGAAATGTCGACGGAAGGTGATGCCATTTTTCTCCGTTCACCAATACCCACAGAATGCCGTTTAGCAACTGACGCGGGTCGGATCTCGGGCGGCCTGTTCGCGAACAGGCGGGTTCAACGAGCAACGGTGAGACGCGTGACCAGTCTTCGTCGGAAAGTGGAATAGCTAGCACGTGTAATCCTCTAGATACGGGGATCTTCTATATCTGTCACCAAATCAGATGCGATGACGCCGGATAAACTCCGACGCTCGGTCCTCCACGGTTTCGATTTAGCATCGACACCGGAATTGTGATTCGGCAATTGCGCACCCAACGGGAACACAATTTTTCGACTCTCTCAGGTTCTTGGTAATTTCTAAAACACACCGACACCCGTTTCTCTTCAGACAAATCGGATGATCGATGCATGCACAGCGTGCAAGAAGCCTCCACCGGGTAGGCTCAGCAGCTTCATGCCGCGCGCATAAGAGGTGATTCTAGTGTTTCTTTTCTATTCCAGTAAGAGACAATTTTACCGGTTGTCCATACGACAACGTTTGCGCGCAAAGTCTGATGCAGAAAATAATTCCAGCTTCGTGGTTTAGACGAAGGTCGAAGAAATGCTTTTCGAGGCAAATTAAAAATAACAATGAAGCCGCCACGGCCATTGACTGGCAGAGGCTCAATTGCTGCGTCAGTAAAGATATTGTTCGGCAATGAATGAGACAGCGATTCACTAGACGCGCCTGCCGGGCACGCACGATTAATGTGCGGGGTAGACAGAGTCACGATTTGAGGACGCAGAATTTGGGCGGCGCAAATGCGTTTCCATCATTTGATGCTGACGCATTGCTCAATGCACTTTGGCAAACCATCCTGGATCTGGCACCGGGCAGTGCCGATAGTGATGCTCCCCGGTTGCCAGAAGGATTTCTCAAAGCCTGGACAGCACGATCACGCCACGGCGTGACCTTGCTCGTAGAAGTCGTCGATCAGGGCGACGGCGCGATGCTCGAGCGAGCTCATTGCCATCAGAGGGTCGATCTTGACGCGAGGAATGGTCAACTCGGGGCTCTCGGGCGCGCCTTTCGCGCTGTCCCCATCAATTCGTTCAATCACGGCGCGACACACCCACTGCACGCCCAATTCATCCGGCGTTACATCAACATTTACTCGAAAGCCACGATGCTCGATTGCCACAACACTCTCCAGACACAACAACTGTAAACCGCTCGACGCACCCGCAGCGAGCACAGCAGAAATGCTAGCACGGTCGCCTGAATTTCTTCCGCGAGCCGGGCAGGTCTTTCCATTGGCTTTCATGCAGTGGCAGGGCGCGCATGATCCCTGGCTGGGTGCATTTGCCCGGTACGTTGATGCGGCAGGAAGGAATGATCGCCAGACCTGCTCGCGAAATAACTGCGGGCAAATCCGGCGCAAATGACGGCTAGGCGCTGACGTACACCCACGCCTGCGCGCCGGATTTAAGCGTTACGCTGACACGCTTATAGTCGGACACTTCGTACCGGTCGGCCGCTTCCAGTTCCTCCGGCGTGATCTCGAAGACCATGCCGGCAATTTCCTGGCTCGGATCGGTGCCGGGTTCGATGATGGGATGATGCGTCTTGCCGCTGGTCGCAAGCACCTGCGGATCGACGATTTCCACCCACGTTTGCTCATAGCCCAACATCGAGTCGGCGCGTCCATTCAATTCACGGCCAAAGTTGGCAAGTTGAACGGCTTTGTCCTGCAACGTCCCGTACGAAAAGAGCAGGACATTCGCGTGAGTCGGTGTTGTCATAAGGGGCCTTGTGTTTACGATGCTGCGACCTTCAACAATACCGGATCGTTGCGGTAGAGATCGGGAAACATCCGCTTCAGGTCGCTCACCTTCGGCAAGTCGTTAATTGCGATGTACGGGGCATCCGGATGAAGCACCAGATAGTTCTGGTGGTAACTTTCGGCCGGATAAAAGCCCTTGAACGCTTCTACCTGAGTGACCACAGGGCGTGAAAACACATGTGCCTTGTCGAGTTGCGCAATATACGCCTGCGCGACGCTGCGCTGCTCCGCATTCTCCGCGAACACAGCTGAACGATATTGCGTGCCGTGATCCGGGCCCTGGTAGTTCAGCTCCGTCGGGTTATGCGCGACCGAGAAGAAAATCTGCAGCAGACGCCCATAGGTAATCTGCGTCGGATCGTACGTGATCTGCACGGATTCAGCGTGACCGGTGTCGCCTTCTTCCACGGTGTCATATTGCGCGGTGTTCGCGGCGCCGCCCGAGTAACCAGCCGCCACCTGTTTCACTCCGCGCACGTGTTCGAAAACGCCCTGCACGCCCCAAAAGCAGCCGCCGGCGAACACGGCGGTTTCGCTATGGGTTGCGCCGACTTTCTCGTCCTGAGCCGGCGCGGGAATCTGCGTCGCCGCTTCGGCTGAGACGGCGACACGTTGCAGTGCGATCGCACCCACTGCGAGTGCGACGACCCCCGCCAGCTTGGCGAGGCGTGAGCGCTTGCGCAAAGAAGACACCTTGCTAGAGATTGTGTTCACGATTGTCAGTCCCTTAAGTGATGGGTAATTCGAACGTTTCGACGTTGCGCCCGGCATCAGCCGAACGTGAATGAATAAGCCTCGACGCCTGGGTCCAGAAACTCGATCGAGAAGGTGTGATCCTTCACCTCACCGGATTGCCGCACCAGTTGATAGAGCCGTACGCCGGTCACCGTGCCCGTGCCGTCGGCGGCTACGTCGCTGCCGTGCGAGGCACCGGGCGCGGCGCCGTCGATGCTGACGCGAAAACGCACGGGTTTGCCGTCCCTGGTTGGGCCCAGCACCAGGTGCAGATCGCGCGCATGGAAACGGTAGACGATGCCGCCGGACGCCGCCGCCAGCGTGGCGTGTTCGGCGCCGACATTCCATTTGCCGGTGAGGCCCCAGTCGTTGAGCGCGGGCTGGATCGGCGCGGCATAGGTGTGCACCTTGTCCTCTGTCTCGCCGCCGGGCGAGGTGAAGTTTTCGGCGCGCGCGTAGCCGACATACGTTTCCGGCGACTGCATGTCATTGTTGTCTGCAGCGGCTTCCACACCCTGGACACTGGCGCTGGTCAATCCCGTCGGAACCTTCTCTGCGTTTGCATGGCCGGCTTCTGCCAGCAGTTGCTGAATGACCTTCTCCGACTGCGCATAGTCGCCTTCGCCGAAATGGTGGTAGCGGATTCGACCCTGAGCATCGACGAAGTAATGTGCCGGCCAGTACTCGTTGTTCAGCGAGCGCCAGATGGCGTAGTTGTTGTCGACCGCCACCGGATAGTCGATCCCGAGGTCATGCGTCGCCTTCTTCACGTTGTCGACATTGCGCTCGAACGCGAATTCCGGTGCATGCACGCCGATCACGACGAGTCCCTGATCCTTGTATTTATCCGCCCACGCTTTGACGTAGGGCAGCGAACGCAGGCAGTTGATGCACGAGTAGGTCCAGAAATCGATCAGCACCACCTTGCCGCGCAAGCTCTGCGCCGTCAGCGGCGGCGAGTTGAGCCACTGAACGGCGCCGTTCAGCGACGGCAATTGGCCTTCGACAGGCAACGGCGGTGCGTTGTCGTTTGCGCCTTGCGACGCGCGCATCATGCCACCCGACGCCACGGCCATCATGGCGCCGCCGGCACCGGCAGCGCTCGTATCGGACGCGGACATGACGGCGTCTGAAGCGGCGGCGGGGTTGGCCGCAGCCATCATCGCACCGCTTGCGTCGGGCGCGGCTGCCGCCGTATTTGCCACAGTATTTGCTGTGGTATTCGAAGCGGATCCGCTGCCGGCAGCGGTCGGCGTCGCAGCCGGCGACAACCGTTCAACCAGCTTTTGCTCGATGCCACCCGTTGCCACCGTCGACACGCGCGCCAGCACGCCCGTGTCCAGCCCGAACGAAATCGCGACCACACCGGCCAGCATCGCTGCGCCGATGCCGCGGCGGATCCATTCTCCCGCGCCGAGCGAGCGCTTCATCGCGGTGAACACCCGGCCGCCAATCAGCAGCGCGACGGCAAGCGAAGTCGCCGCGCCGGCCGCATAGGCGACCAGCAGCAGCGTCGTGCCGACACTTGCGCCGCGCAACGCGGCACCGGTCAGCACCAAACCGAGGATCGGGCCGGCGCAGGGCGCCCACAGCAGACCCGTGGCGATGCCCAACAGAAACGACGATCCCGCGCGCACCTGTTGCCCGTCGGCCTGGGCAAAATTCGACAGACGATTCCCGGCGCTCACGAGCGGACGCATCAGATGATCGGCGAAGCGCGGAAACAGCAGCGTCAGGCCGAACACGGCGAGCAGTGCAATGGCGAGCCAGCGGCCGTACTGGTTGGCTTGCGTGACCCAGCCGCCACCCACGGCGGCGAGCGTCGCCACGAGTGCGAACGTGAGCGCCATGCCGGCCAGCAGCGGCAAGCCGCTGCGCACGAACGGCTGATCGGCGCGCGCAAAGACGAACGGCAGCACGGGCAGAATGCACGGACTGAGGATCGTCAGGGCGCCGCCGAGGTAGGCGAGAACGATGAGTAACATGGCTGTTCCTGGTTATCTAAGCTTATGTCGGAGCGGCTGGAGTCAGGTGGCGGCGGGCGTAAAGTTCATCGCCAGCCCGTTCATGCAATAACGTAGACCGGTCGGCTTCGGGCCGTCGTCGAACACGTGACCGAGATGGCCGCCGCAGCGCCGGCAATGCACTTCCGTGCGCGACATGCCGAACGAACTGTCGTTGCGCGTCGCCACGGCGCGGTCGAGCGGCGCCCAGAAGCTTGGCCAGCCGGTGTGGCTATCGAACTTCGTGTGTGACGAAAACAGATTGAGCTGGCAGCCGGCACAGGCAAACACACCGTTGCGATGTTCGTCGTTCAGGGGACTCGTGAAGGGACGCTCGGTGCCTTCTTCGCGCAAAACCGTGTACTGTGCCGGACTCAGCAACTGATGCCATTGCGCGTCGGTGCGGGTAAATTCGAAGCTGGCGGCCGGCTTCGCAGCATTCGTCTGGGCCATGGCCAGTTTAGGCCAGTGGCTCACAGCGGCCAGCGCCGCCACAGCCGTGCCGCCTGCGAACAGAAAGCTTCTTCGACTTTGCATGATGTGCTCCTGGGTGCCAATCTGCGGATGGTGACGTCATCCTAGGCCGCGGGCGGTGTCGAAGTCCTCACGAAAAGTTAAATTAAATGTGATAACTCGCTGCCCGAAAATTTTGCACAATGGCGAAACGGCGGCTTCCCGGATCAAATGCCCGCAAACCGCGCTTTCTGCGCTAACCAGGACCTGACTGGCGTCCGATGCCCCCATGGATCATCCGAAACGCGTACTGATCGTCGAAGACGATGTCGATATTGCCAACGTTCTCAGTCTGCACCTGCGGGACGAACGCTATGAAGTCGTGCACAGCGCCGACGGCAACGAGGGCTTGCGCCTGCTGGAGCAGGGTAACTGGGA
This sequence comes from Paraburkholderia sp. GAS41, assembly GCF_050436545.1. Classification (NCBI taxonomy): domain Bacteria; kingdom Pseudomonadati; phylum Pseudomonadota; class Betaproteobacteria; order Burkholderiales; family Burkholderiaceae; genus Paraburkholderia; species Paraburkholderia sp. GAS41. The sequence continues at coordinate 71,372 of NZ_JBNDMK010000033.1, read as the reverse complement.
CGCCTTGATCCTCGATCTGATGCTGCCGGGCGTCGACGGTCTGGAGATCTGCCGGCGCGCCCGCGCCATGACGCGCTACACGCCGATCATCATCACCAGCGCGCGTTCGAGCGAGGTGCACCGGATTCTCGGTCTGGAACTGGGCGCGGACGATTATCTCGCCAAGCCGTTTTCGGTGCTCGAACTGGTCGCGCGGGTGAAAGCGCTGCTGCGGCGCGTCGACGCCATGGCGAAGGATTCGCGCATCGACGCGGGGACGCTGCAGATCGTCGGGCTGACCATCGACCCGTTGACGCGCGAGGCGGCCGTCGAGGGCCGCCGGATCGAGCTGACGCCGCGCGAATTCGATCTGCTGTATTTCTTCGCGCAGCATCCCGGCAAAGTGTATTCACGCATGGATCTGCTGAACGCCGTGTGGGGTTATCAGCACGAAGGCTACGAACATACCGTCAATACGCACATCAATCGCCTGCGCGCCAAGATCGAGGCCGATCCGGCGCAGCCGACCCGCATCCTGACTGTCTGGGGCCACGGCTACAAGCTGGCAGCGCCCTCCGAGGGCCACCCATCGCCGCAGGACGCTGCGCCAAAGGATGCGCCATGAACCTGACGCTCACCCAGCGACTCCTGATTGTCTTTTCACTGCTGCTGCTCGCGTGCTGCGGCGCGTCGGCGTGGCTGCAGATACGCTCCAGCGACCTGCATGAGAAAGAAGTGGTGCAAGGTCTGTCGCGCGATCTCGCGGGGCACATTGCCCGCAGCACGCCATTGATGGACGCGAACGGCCTGCGGCCAGACGCCGTGCGGCAGTTGTTCGGCCAACTGATGGCGGTCAATCCGAGCGTCGAGGTGTATCTGCTCGACAACCAGGGGCGCATCAAGGGCGACGACGCGCCGGTGGGACGGGTGAAGCGCGAGCAGATCGATCTCGCGCCGATTCGCCAGTTCATCGCAGGCGGCACGCTGCCGATTCTCGGCGATGACCCGCGCAGCGTGGATGGCCGCAAGGTGTTCAGCGCCGCGCCCTTGCAGATGGACGGGCAGGTGCCGTCGGGCTACATCTACGTGGTGCTGCTCGGCGAGGCGCATGACCAGTTGGCGGCGCGCGTGGCGGCCAGCTCCGTATTGCGCACCACGTTGTGGTCGATGGCGTTGGTGGCGTTGCTGGGGCTGGTCGCCGGCCTGATGGCATTCGGCCTGATCACGCGGCCGCTGCGCCGCCTGACCGACGCGATGCGCCGTTTCGACGCCGACGGTGAACCGGATCCGCAGCCGCACGTGCCGCGCTCCTCGGCCGCCGGACAGCGCGATGAGATTGCCGTGCTCGAGGCGACCTTCGCGCAGATGGCCAACCGTATCGGCGACCAGTGGCGTGCATTGCGGCGCCAGGACCAGCAGCGGCGCGAACTGATCGCCAATATTTCGCACGACTTGCGAACGCCGCTCACGTCCCTGCATGGCTACCTCGAAACGCTGTCGTTGAAAGCGGACACGCTCAGTGAAACCGAGCGCAAACGCTATCTGGGCATCGCGCTGGCGCAAAGCGTCAAGGTAGGACGACTCGCGCAGGCGCTCTTCGAACTGGCGCGGCTCGAGCACGGCAACGTGCAGCCGGCGCTGGAGGATTTCTCATTGGTCGATCTGGTGCAGGACGTGTTCCAGAAATTCGAGTTGCCCGCCGAAGCGCGTCATATCAAGCTGCGCGCGGGAATTCCGCCGCGTCTGCCGACGGTTAGCGCCGATCTCGGCATGATCGAACGGGTGCTCACCAATCTGCTCGACAATGCGATTCGCCACACGCCCGCGGAAGGCGCGATCGACGTCGAACTGGCCTACCGCGACGGCAAGGTGCAGGTGACGGTCAGCGACACCGGGCCTGGCATTCCGACTGAACTGCGCGAAGGACTCTTCGAGCGGCCGTTCAGTTCGGGCGGCGCGCATCGCGGTGGCGGATTCGGGTTGCTGATCGTGCAGCGCATGCTGCAGTTGCATCACAGCCGGATTCGTCTGGTCGAGCACGCCGGTGCGGGGACCACCTTCTCATTCGAACTGCCGACCACGAGCGCGAACGCCAGCGCCGTGCACGCATAGATAGCGGTGCCGTCTTCCGCCAGTGCGCCACGCGCGTTCCTTCTCAATGCACCTCGACCGGCACGCGCCGGGCGAGCGCGCACATCAATTCATATCCGATCGTGCTGGAGGCATGCGCCACATCGTCGATTTTGACCTGATCGCCCCATAGCTCGACCTGCGAACCGACCTGCGCTTGCGGACACGGTGTGAGGTCGACGGTCAGCATATCCATCGACACGCGTCCCACCACGCGCGTCAGCGTGCCGTCCACGGCGATAGGCGTGCCGGTCGGCGCATGCCGTGGATAGCCGTCTGCGTAACCGCAAGCCACCACACCGATGCGCATCGCCTCGTTGGCGGCAAAGTGGCGTCCGTAGCCGACCGTTTCCTGCAACGACAGCGTCTGGGTGCCGATGATCTGGCTCGTCAGGCTCATCGACGCGCGCAGCGCAACATCGGCGACATGTCGCGACAAGCCCGACGGCGAACCGCCGTAGAGCACGATCCCCGGCCTGACCCAGTCCCGATGCGTGCGCGGATGCCACAGCATCGCCGCCGAGTTGGCGAGGCTCCGGCCGCCGGGAATCCCGCTGGTGGCGGCGTCGAACCGATCCACTTGCCAGTCGACATCGCCGGCGTCCGCGCTCGCAAAGTGGCTCATCAAGGTGATCTCACCGATCGACGTCGACGCGCGAGCCCGCTCCCATGCAGCGCGAAACACATCTGGGCGAAAGCCCAGCCGGTTCATGCCGGAGTTCATCTTCAGATTGATATCCAGAGGCCGTCGCAGCTTCGTTGCGCACAGCAGGTCGAGCTGCTCCGTGCAATGAACTGCCACGGTCAGCCCGAACTCGTCGGCGATGGCGACGTCGGCCGGCGTGAAGATCCCTTCGAGCAACAGGACAGGCTTTTTCCACCCCAGCTCGCGCACGCGCACCGCCTCGTCGAGATCGAGCAGCGCAATACCATCAGCGGCGGCGAGAGCTGGATAGATACGCTCGATCCCGTGTCCGTAGGCATTGGCCTTGACGACCGCCCACACGCGGGAGCCAGCGGTCCTGTGCCGGACCAGTTCAAGGTTGTGTCGGACGGCATCCGGATGAATGCGGGCAACAATCGGGCGGGGCATCGATGTCCTCGTACTTGGTAGAAGGGAGCGAATTAGCGTTGGGTTTCGTGCTGGAAGCAGTTTCGGGCACTAGCATAAAGCGGCGTTTTCAGGTTTTGTTACTGTATTTTTATTGAATTTCAGTATAAAAACGCTGTTGCCTAAGAGTCCGCTAAAGGTCGCTGAAGTTCCCTTGAAGGACTGCGCCCATGCCGCGTGCGGAGCGGGTGAATTCACCCGTCTAGTCGATGAGGACACGTTGTGTCCCGGCCTCACGGTAACATCCATGATCTTTGACGTACGCAGCTTCACTCGTCATTCACAGAACGGAGACTTCATGACCCGATTCCTGCACACCGCGGATTGGCAGATCGGCACGCAATTCGGCCAGTTCGACGCCGAAGAAGCCGCGCATCTTGCCGAAGCGCGTTTCGAAACGGTGCGCCGGATCGCCACTGAGGCCGCCACGCGCCGCGTCGATGCCGTGCTGGTGGCCGGCGACGTATTCGATCAGCAGACTGTTTCCGATACGGTCATCCGGCGCCTGTTCGGCGCGCTCGCAGGCTTTGCCGGCCCTTGGATCATGCTGCCGGGCAATCACGACGCCGCGCTGGTCGAAAGCGTCTGGACACGCGCACAGCGCCTGAACTGCATTCCCGCCAACGTGCGCGTCGTATTGACACCGGGCGTGGTCCTGTTCGACGACCTCAAGTGCGCGTTCCTGTGTGCGCCGCTCACGCAACGCATCACCTATGACGACACCACCGCGTTCTTCGACCAGGCGTCGAGCCCGCCGGACTATTTGCGCGTCGGACTCGCACACGGCAGCGTGAGCGGCATCCTGCAGGAAGGAATCGATTCGACCAACCCGATTGCACCGACGCGCGCTGCGACCGCACGCCTGGACTATCTCGCGCTGGGCGACTGGCATGGACACTTCGAGGTGAACGAGCGCACGTGGTACGCCGGCACGCACGAACAGGACCGCTTCCGCGCCAACGATCCGGGCTTCATGCTCGACGTCACGCTGCAGGAGCCGGGTGCGCTTCCAACGGTTGAGGCCGTGCGGGTCAGCAAATACCGCTGGCTGCGCTGGGAAGAAGAGATCGTGGTGTCGAGCGATGTGGATGCGTTGAAGTTGCGTTTGCAGGCACTCGGTGCAGCGGATGTACTCAAGCTCGACATTCGCGGCACGACCGATCTTGCCGCTGCCGAGGCCATCCGTCTCGCGGTGGATGAAACCCGTGCGCGGGTGCGTGCGCTGCGCGTCGAGATGAGCGAGTTGCAGGTGCAGCCCACGGCCGACGATCTCGCCGCGCTCGGGGCGCAAAGCGGCTACCTGGGCAAAGTGGTGGCGCGTCTGCGCGATCTGCAGGCGGACCCGCAGCAGGCGAAGGTCGCGGCGGAAGCGCTGCTGTTGCTGGCCCAGTTCCAGCGTGAAGCGAGGGCTGCATGAAGCTCGAAAGTATTGCGATTCAGGAATTCAAGCAGTTCAACGGACGTCTTTTCATTGGCGACCTGCAACCGGGCCTCAACCTCTTCACCGGCCCGAACGAGGCCGGCAAGAGCACGATTGCGGAAGCGGTGCGCGCGGTGTTTCTGGAGCGCTACAAGGCGTCGCATTTGCGCGACCTGTTGCCGTGGGGCAAGGCGAGCGGACAACCTTCCGTGGAAGTCAGTTTCAATCTGAACGGTATGGCCTGCACGCTCGCCAAGCAGTTCGTGACGCGGCAACGCTGCGATTTGCGGATCGGTCAGCAGGTGTTCGGCGAGGACGAGGCTGAGGAACGGCTTGCCACGTTGCTGGGTTTCTCGCGCGCCACGCGCGGCGCAATGAAGGCCGAGCAGGCCGGGGTGCCGGGCCTGCTCTGGGTGCAGCAAGGAGAGACGCACGACGTGCGGGACGCGAGCGGCCACGCGGCGCTATATCTGCGCGATGCGCTGACGCAGCTTTCGGGCAGCACCGGCGCGGGTGGTGAAGACGTGTTGATCGGCGCGGTGCAACGCGAACTGCGGCAACTGCTCACGGCACGCACGCAACGCGCCACCGGTCCGCTTGCTGAAGCCGAGCAGGAACTGGTGACGCTCGCCGGCGAGTGCGAGACCCTGGAGGCCCAACGTCGCCAGTTCGACGAGAACCTCACGCGCCTGGCCACGCAGCAGGAAGCCTACGAGGACGCGCAACGCAAACGGCCATGGGAAGCGCACGAGCAAAAGGCGCTGCAGGCGCAAGCGCGTGCCGCCGCGCTTGCCGAACTCGAACGCAGCGTGCAGGGGCTGGCGCAAACGCTGCATGTCAGCGAGGTTGAACTGGCGATGTCGCTGCAGCAGGAGCACAACGCCGCGGAACTGGAAGCGACGCTTGCGACCGAGCGCCAGCAGCTCGAAGTTGCGAAGACCGCGGTGCTCACCGCCGAGGCTGAACACGCGCAGGCGAGCGCGGGCGTGGCCCGCTGCCAGCAGACCGGCGACGCTGCGAATCGCGCGCTCGACGTTGCGAATGCCGCCGTGATGGCGCAAGAGCTGAACAACCAGATTACGCTGTATCGCGAGGAAATCGCGCGGCTGGAAGCGTCGATTGCCGCTGCCGAAGCGGCACAGGCGGCGGTACTCGACGCGACCCGCAGCGCGGCTTCGCTCGAAATCGACGTGGCCCAGCTTCAGCGGCTGCAGACGCTCGAAGCGCGCACGAACGTCCTGAGGGCGCGCAAGGAGGCCGCGATGACGCGCATCGATTACCGGCTGAGCGGCGGCGCGATCGTGGTGGATGGCAAAACGTTTACCGGCACAGGCATGTTGCGCCTCGACGATGAGCAGACCATCGAACTGCCGGGGCTGGGCGAACTGCGCATCGTGCCCGGCGTCTCCGACCTCGCGGCGCTGCGCAGCGAATTGTCCGACGCCGAAACGCAACAGGCGGAAGTCTTGCGGGCGCTGGGCATGACGTCGTTGGGCGATGCGCAGGCGCGGCATGAACAATGGAAGGAGCAGGTCGCGCAACTGCAGAGCCAGCAGAAGATTCTCGCGGTCCACGCGCCCAAGGGCATCGAGCCATTGAAAGCGGGGTTGGCGAGCGCGCTGGCACGCTGCCAGACGGCCGACGAGCGGCTCGCTGCGTTGCCCGATGTGGCGGGCGCAACGGCGGTTGACGAGGCACGCCGCGCCGCCGACGAAGCCAGGCAGGCAATCGAATCCGCGACGCGCTTGCTGACTCAGGCCGGCGAGCGCCGCTCGAAGGCGCTCGCAGCGAGCGGCTCGTTGACGGAACAGGTACAGCGCAAGGAAGCCCAGTTGCAGGACGCGGCGTTCCGCGAGCGTCGCGCGCAATGGCAGACGAAAATCGTCGAACAACGCGCCCATGTAGCCGCCTTGACGATACAGCGCGATGAGCGCAACCAGGCGCTCGGCGCCGCCCGCACCGACGATCCGGCGGCGGAGGCAAAGCGTTATCGCGTGTCGGCTGATCTTGCGCGCAGCGAGCAACAGGATCGGCAGGTGCGAATCGCCGAACTGCGCAGCCAGCTTGAAACGATGGGTGCATCGGGACTCGGCGAGCGGCTCGCCGCCGTACGCGCCTCGCTCGAACAGATGGAGCGGCGCAAGAACGAACTGAGCTTGCGGGCGGGCGCGTTGAGCCTGCTCGACCGCGTGCTGGTCGAGGAACGCGATTCAGCGGTCGCCCAACTACGGGCGCCGCTGACCGAGCGCCTCGGTCATTACCTGAAGCGAATATTCCCGCAGTCGGCGCTCGAACTGGGCGACGACCTGAGCCCATTGGCGTTGCAACGCGAAGGCCGTATCGATACGCTCGACGCCCTCAGTTTCGGCACCCGCGAACAGATGGGCATTCTCGCGCGCTTCGCCTACGCCGATCTGCTGAAGGCCTCGGGCCGCCCGACCTTGCTGATGCTCGACGATGCCGCGGTTCACACCGACAGCACGCGGCGCGATGCGCTCAAGCGCGCCTTGCTCGACGCGGCCACGCGCCATCAGATCCTGCTGTTCACCTGTCATCCGGAGTTGTGGGACGACCTGGGCGTCAAGCAACGCGCCATCGACGACCTGAGGGCCGCTGCATGAGTTCGATTCCCGCAGGACTGATGCTCGTTCACGGCAATCAGCCGGAGCGCTTGCGCGACCTGATGGTCCAGTGGATCCGTCAACATCCGTTAGGGCCGCTGGAAAAAGAGGTCATCCTCGTCCAGAGCAATGGCATTGCCCAATGGCTGAAACTCGCGCTCGCCGCCGATCCGGAAGACGGCGGTTGCGGCATTTCTGCCGCGCTCGACATGTTGCTGCCGGCGAGCTTCTTGTGGCAGGTGTATCGCGCCGTGCTCGGCGATAGCGCGGTGCCGGCCATTTCGCCGTTCGATAAATCACGCCTCGTGTGGCGTTTGACGCGTTTGCTGCCGGAACTGCTCGAAGCACCGGCCTACGCGCCGCTCAAGCGCTTCATGGCGCACGACGGCGATCAGCGCAAACGCTTCCAGCTCGCGCAGCGCGTGGCGGATCTCTTCGACCAGTATCAGGTGTACCGCGCCGATTGGCTCGCGGCGTGGGCCGTGGGCGAAGACGTGCAGATCGACGCACGCAACAGGCGCACGCCGCTGCCCGACGAATACCGCTGGCAGGCTGCACTGTGGCGTGCCTTGCTGGAAGACGTCGAGGCGCACGCATCCGCCGGTGCGGACATGTCGACCGCCGGGCGCGCCGCCGTACACGACGAATTCATGCGCCGCGCGGCGGTGCTGTCCGAACACGAGCGGCCAGCAGGGTTGCCGCGCCGGGTCATCATCTTCGGCATTTCGAGTTTGCCGCGCCAGGCGGTGGAAGTGCTTGCCGCGCTTTCACGCTGGACCCAGGTGCTGATGTGCGTGCATAACCCTTGCGCGCACTACTGGGCTGATATCGTCGCCGATCAGGATCTGTTGCGTGCACAACGTTCGCGCCAGCAGCGTCGTCACGGCGCGCCGGCCAGCATGGACGAAGCGCAATTGCACCTGCACGCGCAGCCGTTGCTGGCGGCATGGGGCAAGCAGGGGCGCGACTTTATCGGCCTGCTCGACGAGTACGACAGCGCCGAAGCGCGCGAGCGCTACACCGCGCAATTCACGGGTATCGGGCAACGGATCGATCTGTTCGAAAGCGACGACGCGCTGACGATGCTGCAGCAACTGCAGGACGATATCCGCGATCTGCGGCCGCTGCGCGAAACGCGCGAGTTCTGGCCTGAAGTGGATCCAGACGCGGACCACTCGATCCGTTTTCATGTCGCACATAGTCCGCAGCGTGAAGTCGAGATTCTGCATGACCAGTTGCTGGCCGCGTTCGCCGCCGACCGGACCCTGCGTCCGCGCGATGTGATCGTCATGGTGCCGGATATCGAGGTGTATACGCCGCATATCCAGGCGGTGTTCGGTCTGCTCGACAGGGAGGACGCACGGCATATTCCGTTTAGCATCGCGGACCGCGGCCAACGCGATTTCGATCCGCTGATCGGCGCGCTCGAAACCTTGCTCGCGCTGCCGCAATCGCGCCTGACGGTCAGCGACGTCCTCGATCTGCTCGAAGTGCCTGCTTTGCGCACGCGTTTCGACATCGCCACAGACGATCTGCCGACGCTGCGCAGCTGGATCAGCGGTGCCAACATTCGCTGGGGGCTGCACGCGGAACAACGAGCCAGTCTCGGTCTGCCGCAAGCCGGCGACGAACGCGCACCGAATAGCTGGGCCTTTGGCCTGCGTCGCATGCTGCTGGGCTACGCGGCGGGAGACAAGGCCGGGGCGTGGCACGACATCGAACCGTATGCGGAGATCGGCGGCCTGGATGCGGCTTTGCTTGGACCGCTGACGCGTCTCGTGGATGCGCTCGACGAGACCTGGCAGACGTTGCGTCAACCGGCCACGGTGGAGGCCTGGTGCGAGCGTCTGCGCTGGCTCAAGACCACCTTCTTCGCGGCTGACGACAGCGAGGATGCCTACACGCTGGAACGGCTCGACGCCACGCTCGAAGCGTGGCGCGATGCGTGCGACGAAGCGGCGCTGACCGGCGAGTTGCCGCTTTCGATTGTTGCGGACTACTGGTTATCGCAGTTCGAAGGCGGTGGCCTGACCCAACGCTTCTTTGCGGGCGCGGTCACCTTCGCCACGCTGATGCCGATGCGCGCGATTCCGTTTCGCATCGTCTGTCTGCTCGGTATGAACGACGGCGATTATCCGCGCAACCGCATGCCGCTCGATTTCGACCTGATGCGGCGCGATTACCGTCCCGGCGACCGCTCGCGTCGTGAGGACGACCGCTATCTGTTCCTGGAGGCGCTGCTGTCGGCACGCGAGCATCTGCATGTGTCATGGGTGGGGCGCAGCGTCAACGACAACACGTCGCGGCCGCCGTCGGTGCTGGTCGGTCAGTTGCGCGACCATCTGAAAGCGGGCTGGCGTCGCGAGGGTGCCACGGACGAGGAACCGGAGGCGCTGCTGAAGGCATTGACGGTGGATCACCGGCTGCAACCGTTCAGCGCGGAGTATTTTCCGGTGCGCCCCGACGCGTCGAAGCTGTTCACGTATGCGCGGGAATGGAACCAGCCGGCGCAGCAGTCAGCGTTCAGCGCGAGTGTCGACAGGCTCGCAAGTCGCAACGACGACCCGCTGCCACCGCTCGAACGTGATGAGCCGCTGTCGGTGCGCGAACTGGCGGATTTTCTCAAGGATCCGGTCAGGAGCTTCTTCCGCCAACGCCTGCGGGTCGGATTCGAAACCGAAGACGCCGCGAGTGAGAATCACGAGCCGTTCGAGGTCGATCAGCTTGAAACGTGGCAATTGCAGAACGAACTGATTCGCGCGCAGGCTGCGGCGCTCGAGCACGGTGACGAGGATCTGCTGCCGGCCGCACTGAGCCGCCTCGAGCGCATGCATCGAAGCGGCGATCTGGCGGCAGGCGGATTCGGCGAGGTGATCGCGGCCGACCTGATGGAGCCGATGGCCGATCTGTTCGAGCGTTTTCGCGCCGAATTGCTGCGCTGGCCGTATCGTCTCGACGAGCAGTTCGAACTGCGAATTGAAGGCGGACCGGACATGGCCGCATTGAGCATCGAAGACTGGGTTGGCGAGTTGCGCGTCGGCGCCGATGGCAGCCGCGGCCGTGTCTTTCTCGATCCGGGCACACTGATCAAGGACCGCAAATATCGCGGGGATCGTCTGATTGCCTACTGGGTCGCGCATCTGGCTGCGCAGCTTGCTGGCGGCGTGGTCACGACGGTGATCGTCAGCAAGGTGGGCGGTGTCGAATTCGCGCCGCTTGCGATGGAGGAGGCGCGTGGCCATCTGCTGACCTTGCTGCGCGCCTGGGATGAGGGCACGCGTCGGCCCTTGCCGCTGGCCGTCAAAACGGCGTTTGCGTGGCTCAGAAAACGGCCTGGCGCGCTCGACTTCATGCGTGACGACAACTTTGCCGGCCAATCCGGCGAGCGCGCCGAAATGGCTGCCGCGCTCCTCGAAGCGCGCGATGCCGCTCGTGTCACCTACGAAGGTGCGGGCCGTCAACAGGGGGAGCGCGATACCAACGCGTACCTGTATCGCGCGTATCCGGATTTCGGCGCACTTGCCGAGAGCGGTGAATTCGAGCGGCTTGCTGTTGCGCTGTTGCTGCCGCTGCACCGCGCGATTCCGGCCTCGTCGTCGAAATCGAAAAGCACAACCCAACATGCGGGAGACGCTCAATGACCGCCACATTGACACCGCCGCTCGCGGGCGCTGCCGAGGTACTGCGTCCGCTCGCGTTCCCGCTGCACGGCAGCAGCCTGATCGAAGCCAGCGCAGGGACCGGCAAGACCTTCACGATCGCGATGCTATACGTGCGGCTCGTGCTCGGCCATCGCGGACCGGACAGCGAGGCACGCGCGCTGACGCCGCCGGAAATCCTCGTCGTCACCTTCACGGATGCCGCCACCAAGGAACTGCGCGAGCGCATCCGTACGCGCCTGATTGAAGCGGCCGACTATTTTCGCGCCGATCCTGCAGAGGTCGAACCGCGCCCCGTGGACGAAGATCTGCTGCACGATCTGCGCGACGCCTACCCGCCGGAGCAGTGGGCCGCCTGCGCGCGCCGCCTGCAACTCGCCGCGGAATGGATGGACGAGGCGGCGGTTTCCACGATCCACGGCTGGTGCAACCGGATGCTGAGCGAGCATGCATTCGATAGCGACAGCCTGTTTTCGCAGACGCTTGAAACCGACCAGAGCGAGTTGCGCGCCGAGGTGGTGCGCGATTACTGGCGCACGTTCCTCGCGCCGCTCAATGCACCGTCCGCGGCAGAGGTGCGTCAATGGTTCCGGAGTCCGGGCGCCTTGCAAGCGGAGATTCGCGGTCTGCTTGGCCATGCCGATCTGCTGCCGCAGGCGCCGGCGCCCATCGAAGCGCTGCAGCAGGCACGCGAGAAGCAGCGCGAGCATCTCGATGCGCTGAAGGTTAACTGGCCGGCATGGGCCGATGAGATTCAGGCTTTATTCGACGATGCGCGCGCGAAGAAGCAGTTCAAAGCCACCAGCCTAAACGCGCCGAACTGCAAGAAGTGGATCGACAAGCTACGCGATTGGGCCAATGATCCCGAGATGCTGCGGCCCGATTTCGAAGCCACGGCGGCGATATGGACGCGTTTTACACCGGCAGGGCTCGGTGAAATCTGGCTTATCGGCGAACCACCCGCGCATCCAGCGTTCGTTGCAATGGAGACGCTGCGCGATGCGCTGGACGCGCGACCTACGGCGTATCACGCGCTGCTCTGTCACGCGGCACGCTGGGTCGCGCAACGTTTCGCGGAGGAAGAGGCGCTTCGCTCGCAGATGGGTTTCGACGATCTGCTCACGCGCCTGAACGACGCACTGCATAAACCGAACGGCGCACGGCTGGCGGAGATTATCCGTCAGCAATATCCGGTCGCGCTGATCGACGAGTTTCAGGACACCGACCCGGTGCAGTACCGCATTTTCGATGCGGTGTATCGCATCGCGGACAACGATCCCGACACGGCGATCATTTTGATCGGGGATCCTAAGCAGGCAATCTACGCATTCCGTGGCGCGGATATCTATACGTATCTGGAAGCGCGGCGTGCTTGCAGCGGACGGCTGTTTACGCTGAAGAAGAACTTCCGCTCGACGCTTGCCATGGTGGCGGCCGTCAATCGCTGTTTCGACGCGGCCGAAGAACGGCCGGACGGCGAGGGCGCATTCCTGTTTCGCGGCGCCGAGGGCGGCGACAATCCGCTGCCGTTCATCGCGGCCGAGGCGCAGGGCCGCAAAAGCCGGCTGCAAGCCGACGGTGAGGATTTGCCTGCGCTGAGCGCGTGGTGGCTGCCGGCCACTGAGGACGGCAAGCCTCTCAGCAAGGAAGCGTACTTGCGCGGCATGGCCGCCAGTTGCGCGACCAAAATGGCACGCCTGCTCAACCTGGGTCAGGCGGGCAAAGCCGGCTTTAGCGACACGCATGGCGCGCTGACGCCGCTGCAACCTGCCCATATGGCGGTGCTGGTCAACAACGGCACGGAAGCGCGCGCGATCCGCACGGCGTTGTCCGAGCGCGGCGTGCGTAGCGTCTATCTGTCCGATCGGGATTCGGTGTTTCAGACCAGCGAAGCGGTGGAATTGCGACACTGGCTGGCGGCTTGCGCGGACCCGGGCGACGGCCGTCTGGTGCGCACGGCGCTGGCGACGGTAACGCTCGGACTCGATTGGGCCGCGCTCGATACCTTCAATCGCGACGAACTCAAGTGGGAAGCGTGCGTGCTGCGCTTTCGCGAGTATCGCGATTGCTGGCGCAAGAAGGGCGTGCTGCCGATGCTGCGCCGCCTGCTCAACGATTTCGACGTGCCGCAGCGCCTGGTCGGCCAGGCTGCGGGCGCTGCGGTCAACGGCGAGCGTGCGCTGACCAATCTGCTGCATCTGGCGGAACTGCTGCAGCAGGCGAGTTCGCAACTCGACGGCGAACACGCGCTGATTCGCTACCTCGACGAGCAGCGCCAGGACGAAGGCGCTGGCGCTGGCGGCGACGCGCGGCAACTCAGGCTCGAAAGCGACGCCGGACTCGTGCAGGTCGTGACGGTCCACAAGTCGAAAGGGCTGGAGTATCCGCTGGTGTTTCTGCCGTTCGCGTGCACCTACCGGCCGGCCAAGGCCGACGACATGCCGCTCAAATGGCACGACGAGGACGGTCGCCTGCATATCACGCTGGGCGACGCCGACGTGCTGCCGCGAGCGGATCGCGAACGGCTCGGTGAGGATCTGCGCAAGCTGTACGTGGCATTGACGCGGGCGCAGTACGCGACGTGGGTGGGGATTGCGCCGATCCAGAGCGTCGAGCTGAGCGCGTTCGGTTATCTGCTCAATGGTGGCAGGCCAATTGCCGCCGCCGAGCTTGGCGACCTGCTGGTGACATTGCGCGGCACGTGCGCACAGATCAGCGTCGCCGAAGCGCCGCCCGCAAGCGACGAACCGTTCGTGTCGCTGGGCGCGCAACAGGTCCATGGCGAAGCACGCCAGCTGCTGCGGCGCGTGCGCGAACACTGGTGGATTGCCAGCTATTCGAGCCTGCGCAAGGACAATGGCGTGATCGGCGGCACGTTGACGCACGCCGCCTCCACGCCGATGATCGATGTGGACACTGACGCGTCGCGCGTCGCGCCGGAAACCCGCAGCGAGGACGTGTTTCACGAGCTGCTCGAGGCCGAGGCGCTCGACGACGCTGAAACGATGGATTCGACGCAGGCGCCTGGTGCCGCTACGGAGGCGGTGCTCGCCATGCCGGCGGATCAGACCTTGCACGGTTTTCAGCGCGGCGCCGATGCCGGCAGTTTTCTGCACGATCTGATGGAATGGGCTGCCAACGAGGGTTTCAAGGAACTTGCCGAGAATGAGCAACGGGTGCGCGATACGGTGGCGCGCCGCTGCAATCTGCGCGGCTGGGCGCGCTGGATTGAACCGCTGACCCAGTGGCTGCTCTACTTGCTGCGCACGCCGCTCATGCTGCCTTCGATAGAAGGCGAGGCGGTGCCGCCCGCGGTGCTGGCGGACCTGAGTTCGTACATGGCGGAAATGGAATTCTGGCTTGCAGCGCATACCGTGGATACGCAAGTGCTCGACCAACTGGTGTGCGATCTGACGCTCGACGGTGCGCCTCGGCCCGCGCTCGAACCCGCGCGGCTGAATGGCATGCTCAAGGGCTTTATCGATCTGGTCTTCGAGCACGACGGCCGCTATTACGTGGCGGACTACAAGTCGAACTGGCTCGGCCCCGACGATGCGGCGTACACGCCAGCCAGGATGCGTGCGCAGATCCTGCATTCGCGCTATGAACTGCAGTACGTGCTGTATCTCTTCGCGCTACACCGGTTGCTGAAAGTGCGCCTGCCCGATTACGACTACGACCGTCACGTGGGCGGCGCGGTCTATCTGTTTCTGCGCGGTGGCCGTGCGCCCGGCCAGGGCTTGCATATCGAGCGGCCGCCGCGTGAGTTGATCGAAGAACTGGATGCGCTGTTTGCGCATCGTTCGGACAACGAAGATGCCACGGAGTATGCGTTGAAGGAAGCTGAATGACGACCCGCTCCACCGACACTCTTGCTGTGATCGACGCGAAGGGCGACACCCCACGCATGCTCGGCGTGCTTGACCAGTGGGTCGAGCGCGGCTGGTTGCGGGCGCTCGATGCCGGCTTCGCGCGGTTCCTGTGGCTCGAAGAACCGCAGACGCCACCGCTGCTGGTGCTGGCAGCGGCGCTCGCGAGTCATCAGTTGGGACGCGGCCATGTCTGCCTCGACCTGCAGGCGACACTCGCTGACCCCACCTTCGCGCTGTCGTTGCCGCCCGATGGACCGCCAATGGTAGCGGCGACGGAGCCGCCGCAGTCGCCCGCCGAAGTGCTGGCCGGCGTCGATCTCCCGCGCTGGTTAGCGGCGCTCGACCAGCCTGCGCTGGTTGGCACCAGCGCGGGCAATGCGCCGCTGGTGCGCGTGGGCACGCGGCTGTATCTGCGGCGCTATTGGCAATACGAGCAGGACGTGCGGGCCGGCATCGAGCGGCGGCTGGCTGCGTCCGCGCAAATGGAAGCCTCGTTGCAGGCCGGGTCCGCGCGCACCGCGCTCGATGTCCTGTTCCCGCCGCGCCCGGCGAATGCGACCGGTGCCGACTGGCAAAAGCTCGCCTGTGCGCTCGCTGCGCGCAGTGCGTTCAGCATCATCACGGGCGGGCCGGGCACCGGCAAGACCACCACGGTGGTCAGGTTGCTGGCGCTGCTGCAGACCTTGGCGCTGGGCGCTGCGGCGGCGAATCCGCTGCGGCCCGCGCGACCCTTGCGGATCCGTCTTGCCGCGCCGACCGGCAAGGCCGCCGCACGCCTGAACGAATCGATCGCAGGAGCCGTCGCGCAACTGCCGGTTGAGGCGCTGCCGAACGGCGCTGCGGTGCGCGAGGCGATTCCCACCGTTGTCGCCACGCTGCATCGCGTGCTGGGCACGCGTCCGGATAGCCGGCGGTTCCGTCACGATGCAGGCAATCCGTTGCCGGTGGACGTGCTGGTGATCGACGAAGCGTCGATGGTGGATCTGGAAATGATGGCCGCCGTGCTCGACGCGCTACCCGCCTCCGCACGGCTGATTCTGCTGGGCGACAAGGATCAGCTGGCATCCGTGGAAGCTGGGGCCGTGCTGGGCGAACTGTGTCAGCGCGCGGGCGAAGGGCATTACACCCCGGCCACGCGCGACTGGCTGCTGGCCGCAACCGGCGAACGCATCGACGCGGCGATGCTCGATGAAGCAGGCACCGCGCTCGATCAGTCGGTGGCGATGCTGCGGCAAAGCCATCGGTTTTCGGCGGAGAGCGGCATCGGCCAGCTCGCTGCGCTCGTCAATGCAGGCGACGCCGCGGGTGTCGCGCGCATCTGGCCCCATGGGCACGCGGATCTCGCGCTGCTGGTCTGTTCCGCGCATGACGATGCGTCGTTCAGGGCGCTGGTGATCGATGGCGATGGCGGAGCGTCGGCGTCTCCGCAACTGTTCGGCGCCAATGGCGAGCCGGGCCGTCCGCGGCACGGCTACCGGCATTATCTGACGACAATGCGCAATGGCCAGCCTGGGCGTGACGCCGCGCCCGCAGCCTTTGACGAGTGGGCGGGCGAAGTGCTGAAAGCGCACGGCGAGTTTCAGCTGCTGTGCGCGCTGCGTCGCGGTCCGTGGGGCGTCGAAGGGCTGAACAAGCGCGTCGCCCGTCTGCTGCAGGAAGACGGTTTGATTGCGGCGCGCGGCGAATGGTATCCGGGCCGGCCCGTGCTCGTGACCCGCAATGACTACGAACTCGGCCTGATGAACGGGGACATTGGCATCACGCTCGAGCTTCCCGGCCCGACGCAGGACAGCGCGATGCTAAGAGTGGCGTTTCCTGCCGGCGATGGCGCAGGCGGTATCAAGTGGGTCTTGCCGAGCCGTTTGCAGGCAGTGGAAACGGTGCTTGCGCTGACCGTGCACAAATCGCAGGGCTCGGAGTTCATGCACGCGGCGTTGGTGCTTCCCGATATCTTCAGTCCAATCTTGACGCGTGAATTGGTGTACACCGGCATCACCCGGGCGCGCGCCTTTCTCACGCTGGCGATTCCGGAAGGCAAACCCGTGCTCGATCAGGCGGTATGTGCAAAGGTACAGCGGGCGAGCGGATTGATGGCAGGATTTGAGGCGCAAGCGGTATGAAGGGTTTTCAATGAGTGTGACCTGCCGAACCGTCTTCGCCTCACCAGGCTAGAATAATTTTGCTCTGATGTTGTATGGCCTGCCTTGGCCTGGCAGGGTGGGTTGTTATGGCCACCTCACGTTGCTGCTGACTTAGGGCCGTCAGCAGCGCGTTCCACTTCCGTACGATGCCCTGTCACGTCCCGAGGCGGGTATGAGAATCGCGGTACTCGATGACGATCCTGCTCAAACCGCTTTCGTGCATGAAACGATGTCAGCAGCCGGCCATGTTTGCCACACCTTTGCCGCCGGTCGCGCACTGCTTCAGCAACTGCATCGCCAGACTTTCGATCTCCTGATTCTCGATTGGATCGTGCCGGATCTTTCCGGCGAAGACGTCCTGCGATGGGTCCGCTCCAGTCTTTCCGAGCGCGTGCCGGTCATCTTCATGACGTCCCGTGACCGGGAAAGCGACATTGTGTCGATGTTGAACGCAGGCGCGGATGACTACGTCGTCAAGCCGGTCACCGCGAACGTGCTGCTTGCGCGAGTGGGTTCATTACTGCGGCGTACTTATCAACTTAACGCTGCGGCGCTCAAGGCAACGTTTGGCGATTTCGAATTCGATGTGAATGCCAAACAGGTGCACGTGAAGCACCAATTGGTGAACCTCACGCAGAAGGAATTCGAGCTGGCGCTCCTGCTGTTCCAGCATCTGAATCGCCCGTTGTCACGCGCGCATATCGTCGACATGGTCTGGAAGCAGACCGTCGATATTCCCACTCGCACGATGGATACCCACGTTTCGATGCTGCGCTCGAAGCTCGGCTTGCGACCGGAAAATGGCTATCGTCTCACGCCGATCTACGGTTATGGATACCGGCTCGAACAGATTGGCGACGAGGTCGTCGAAACGCGCGAATAGAGAAGCAAGGAGCCGGTCCTGCGCCGGTTCATTCTGCAGATCTAACAAGATTTGACTTTCTTCGCGTGGCGCTTAAGTTAAGCTGAATGCAAGGCCCCGACAGGCGTAGACCCACACCTCTGCGGCGAACCTCAGCAGCGTAGTCCGTGTTCCTCACTTGCATGAATACACTCGAATTGACTCAATCGCATGCGCCGGCGCCGTCTGTGGTTCCTGTCGAGGACCTGAACGACGCGCAGTGGCAACGCATCGTTCCACTGCTGCCCGAACTGAATCAAGGCGTGGTTCGCCGGGGACGTCCCTGCGTCGATCTGCGCGGCGTGGTCGACAGTGTCCTGTGGGTGTTACGCACGGGCAAGGCATGGAACGCCATGCCAGCGCACTATCCTCCCTACCAGACCTCGCACCGGTATTACCTGCGATGGCGCGATGCCGGCGTGCTATCGAACATTGCCTTCGAACTGTTTCACACGGATGCGGTGCTGACCCGCTACGTTTCGCGCAAGCGCGATCACCACGAAAAACACGAAAGCGCGGCCGCTTCAGCGTGAGACCTTCCCGGCCAAATGCGTAGTTGTTCGAGATCGACTGCATCAATCTGCTGGTACACGAGCCACGGCATCCCAGGCATTTCCAGGCTCTGTATGATCATATGATGCAGAAAAACGAATGGGAGCCCAAGGCTCCCAAGGAGACGATCCGATGACGCATATGTTCGACGAAGGCCTTGGCCGACGTGAGGCCAACTACGTTCCGCTCACGCCAATCGATTTCATCGCCCGCGCAGCCGAAGTTTATGGCGACCGTCTGGCGGTGGTTCACGGTTCGATTCGCCGCACGTGGCGCGAGACTTACGAGCGCGCCCGGCGCCTTGCCAGCGCGCTGCAGCGGGCCGGCATTGGGCGCGGCGATACGGTTGCCGTGCTGCTGCCCAACATTCCTCCTATGATTGAGGCCCACTTCGGCGTGCCGATGGCGGGCGCTGTGCTCAACACGCTGAATACGCGGCTCGACATGGCTTCGATCCTGTTCATGTTGCGGCATGGGGAAGCCAAAGCGCTGATCGTCGATACTGAGTTTGCCGAACTGGCACATCGCGCGTCGCTGGAGTTACCCGACCTGCGGATCGTCAGTGTCGACGACGTGATGTCTGCGGACCCGCTCAAGTTTCCGCGTGCCACCGACTATGAAGCGTATCTACAAGGAGGCGATCCGCAATTCGCGTGGCAACCGCCCGCTGACGAATGGGATGCGATTGCATTGAACTATACGTCCGGCACAACCGGCGATCCGAAGGGCGTGGCCTACCATCATCGCGGCGCCTATCTGAACGCCGTGAGCAATATCCTCGAATGGGATATGCCCAGGCATGCGGTCTATTTGTGGACGCTGCCGTTATTCCACTGCAATGGCTGGTGTTTTCCGTGGACGGTGGCAGCGCGCGCAGGCGTCAACGTCTGCTTGCGCAAGTTCGATGCGAAAACGGTCTTCGATCTGATTCGCGTCGAACGCGTGACGCATTACTGCGGCGCGCCGATCGTCCAGAGTGCATTGGCCAATGCGCCAGAGGAATGGCGCGCGGGGATCGGACATCGGGTGGCGACCATGGTGGCGGGTGCGGCACCTGCGCCCGCCGTGATTGCCAGAATGAAGGCAATTGGTTTCGATCTGACGCATGTCTATGGGCTCACTGAGGTGTACGGACCGGCATCCGTCTGTGCCAGACAGGAGCATTGGGAAAGCGTGAGCGACGACGAACTCGCGCAACTCAACGCCCGTCAGGGCGTGCGCTATCACCTGCAGGCGGCTGTCAGCGTGCGGGATCCGGATACGCTAGAACCGGTGCCGAACGATGGCGAGACGCTTGGCGAAATCATGTTTCGCGGCAACATCTGTATGAAGGGCTATCTGAAGAACGAGCGAGCTACCGAAGACGCGTTCAAGGGCGGCTGGTTTCACACGGGTGATCTGGGCGTGCTGATGTCCGATGGCTACATGCGCATTCGCGATCGTAGCAAGGACATCATCATTTCAGGTGGGGAAAACATTTCGAGCATCGAAGTCGAAGACACGTTGTATCGGCACCCGGCCGTTTCGGTGGCCGCCGTCGTGGCGATGCCGGATCCGAAATGGGGCGAAGTGCCGTGTGCGTTCGTCGAACTGAAGGAGGGCGCCTTCGCCACTGCCGATGAGATCATCGCGCATTGCCGTCTGTTTCTGGCGAGTTTCAAGCTGCCCAAGGCAGTTTGCTTCGGAGAGCTACCCAAAACGTCGACGGGGAAAATCCAGAAATTCGAATTGCGTGCGCGTGTGAAATCCAGCAGTGCTATTGATCCAGAGAGCGGTGAAACGTCTGCGCCTCAAGGCAAACCGTGAGGCACAAATCGCGTCGCTGCGAGCGGCTTCTCACGCCGTATGGAGCGTGAATTCCACCGCTATCAGTGTGCGTTAGCCGCGGCTATCGACCCACTTGCGCGCCCAGCGGCACGAGTGCTGCAAGGCCTGTTCTTCGTTGTTGAAGTAATCAAGCGAATAGAACTGGTAGCGCGTTTCCGCAGGCGTATTGCCGGTGCGTTCGAGCAGCAGGTTGGAGGAAAACGAACCGTCGGGCAAACGATGTGCCGAAGGTTGGACGGCATAGCCGTTGTAATGATGAATGTGTTTGCTTTGCATTTTAATTTTAAATATTCGTACGCGTGCAGGGCGAATCAGGACGAGCCAGTTCGAGCCGAAGCGAATGCGTATCGTGAGAGGCGTTAAAGCCGGTCAAGCCAGGGGAGTATGAGGGGGCAAGCGAGGCGATTGGCGCAACGATGCTTTAAGCGAGTGCACCAACTATGGGAGAAAAAACTCCGCGAGGATGTCGCTACAGCCCGGTACCCGTTTTCGGATACCGGACCCGTCAAACTTTACAGCGGCTTGATGTTAGCCGCTTGCAGACCCTTGGGGCCTTGCTTCGTTTCGAAGCTCACCTTCTGGTTTTCAGCCAGCGTCTTGAAGCCGTCGCCGCTGATTTCCGAGAAGTGAGCGAACAGGTCGTCGCCGCCCTTGTCCGGCGTAATGAAGCCAAAGCCCTTGCTGTCGTTGAACCACTTAACGGTACCGGTATCCATGAAGAATCCTTGAGGTAAAAAATTAATAAATTGCTCCTGATGGAGCACGCGAAGCGTCAAGGAGGGAGAGGACAACGAATACCGCTGAGAGAGCGAGCAATTGATGAACAGCAATCGAACTTCTTGAACTTCGACCACCACAATAGCGGTATGACACCTGAGTCGTCAAGGAATATCTTGTAAAGTTTTCGTCAAGTTGCACACGATGTAGTGCACGACGCGGCCTGATCTGGTCAGGCCCCCTTAGGAAAACGAAACACTGCGAATCGCCCGTTTCGCACGCCAGGTGCGGCGTTGGGGGGCTCGTAGCGAACCTTCAGGCGTCTACAGGCCGACGCGGTGTGCCGCGAAGATCAAGCGGAGACCCAAGGCGGTAATCGCACTGGCGGCCACGCGGTCGACCCAGGTCTTGGCTCGCAGATACAGTTCACGTGGACGTTTGCTGGAGAAACACAGCGCGACAACCGTATACCAGCCGGCTTCGATCATGAAGATGGCTGGCGGCAACGCGAAATAACACCACAGTGGCGGATGCTGCGGGAGTAAAGCGGCAAAGATACTGCCATAGTAAATGGCAGTTTTCGGATTGCTGAGTTGCGTGCTCAAACCAATCCAGAAAGATTTACGCAGGTTGGCGTTGGCATTGCCCTCCGCCTGATCGAATGCGAGGGGCGTTTTTGCGCCGCGCCAGATTTTCGACGCCAAATAGATCAGATAGAGACCGCCCGCTACCTTGAGGCTCACATACAGCCAGGTGACGGCGGCAAGCAGGGTGTATAGACCCAGTAGCGCAACACCGCTAAACAGCACGCCACCGATTCCCATGCCGAGAGCGGTGGCCAAACCATCGCGACGCGACAGGCCGATTGAATTGCGAGCGACGATGACGAAACTCGGTCCCGGACTCATTGCGCCGATCAGAAGCGCGGTGAGGATGGTGGCGACGGCGGTGGACGGGGACATACTGCTTTCCTTGGAACGTGCGCGAGAAAGTCCGGAGCCATAAAATAGCACGCCACTCCCTGCTAATCGACCGTTCCAGCCATTTTTTGGCGTGCGCTGCGGAAAAAATGGATGCTAAAATCAGCGCTCAGACGCTACAGCAGTCCTCGCAGTCAGAGGGCCAGACGGGCGACGCATCGAGCCGCTTGCCGAACAGATTTCCTGAGCAACAGATCATTTGTCGGGCATCAATTCCGGGAGCGCATCTGCGCGCACAGCGGTAAGGTGCGGTCGAACGGCGTTTGGCACACTGGAATCAACGCATAGGTTTCGCTCGTATTAGCGAAACCCTCTATTTTTCAAAACGCACGCAATTACCACCGCGACATCGGTACGTTATGAAAGAGCGACAAGAACAACGCACGTTCGACTTCGACGGGAACGCGCGAGAGCGCCTAATCGTGTGGATTCATCGCCGCATGGAGGAATACGGCATTACGCTCGAAGCGTTGGCCGAATCGATTGAAGCGGACGCCTCAGCGAAACGGGCCGTCATGTACCGGGACGCTTACGGTAATACATGGGACGGGCACGGCGAGAAACCGGACTGGCTCGCGCGGGCGATTTACGCTGGCCAGAATATCGATCATTTCCGCTGCTAAATCCGCACGCTATTTCAGGGGCACTCTCGCCCCGCCCTGAAACGCGCCTTGTCATCCCCAGACAAGCTATCGATATGAACAACGCTTCGTTGGCACACCCCTAGCGGGTGGCTACGATGGTTGGTCATCCGCTTCGAGCGCAGCCTGGCATGCGTTCTCTTCGATGACTGATCCCATCCTGACCGTCGCTGACGTTTCCAAACGCTTTGGCCCGACCGTTGCACTCGATCACGTCGATCTGTCGATTAGTGCCGGCGAAGTTGTCGCATTGATGGGCGCGAACGGCGCCGGCAAGTCGACCCTCGTGAAGATTCTCAGCGGCGTCTATCGTCCGGACGGCGGCGAGCTTCGCCTATGCGGACAACCGTTTCGCCCGGCTTCTCCACACGACGCCAAACAACTGGGTATTGCGACTGTTCATCAATCGATTGCGGATGCCGTGGTGCCGACGCTTGCGATTGCCGACAACCTGTTGCTCGATCGCCTGTGCGATCAGGCTTCCCCTTGGCGTGTGCCACCCGCGGCGCGTCGTCGGGCGGCGGCGCCGTTGGCCGCGCGCGTGGGACTCGATGTCGATCTCGCCGCTCCGCTTGCGTCGCTGTCCCTCGCGTCGCAGCAGCTCGTCACACTGGCGCGTGCGCTGGCGACGCGCCCTGCATTGCTGATTCTCGACGAACCCACCGCGAGTTTGTCGGCGCCCGAGGCCGAACGTCTCTTCGCGCTGATCGACCGGCTGCGTGCCGAGGGTGTGGCGATTCTGCTGGTGTCGCATCGGCTCGGTGATTTGCGGCGCGTTGCCGGGCGCGTGACGATTGTCCGCGACGGCTGCGTCGTCGCCAATATGCCTGCGCCGATCGACTTCGATGCTGCCATCGAAACGATGATTGGGCGCCCTTTGCGAAATCAGGCCGCGGCTCATGCGACGGCTCATGCGACGGCTCACACAACCGCTCATGCAACCGCGAACACAGCCCTGCAACCCGTGCCGTGCTTCAGCGTGCGCGATCTGCAACTGAGGCCCGAGAGCATCCCCTTCGATCTCGACATACAGCAGGGCGAAATCGTCGCGATTGCCGGCCCGGTTGGCGGCGGCAAGTCGCGCTTCGCACGGGCCATTTTCGGCGCGAGCCGGATCACGGCTGGAAAGATGACGCTGGACGGCGAGGCCTGGCGCCCGCGTTCGCCTGCCGATGCGATCCGCGCCGGCGTCTTTCTCGCGGGTGAGGACCGGTGGCGAACGTCGTTGTTTCCGGACAGTGTGCCGTTCGCGTCGATCGCCGGCACGCTCAGCTTTCCGTTCTTGTCGCGCTGGTTCAAGTACGGTGCGCTCAGACGTGCGCGCGAGCAGCGCGCCGCGCTTGACGCGATAGAACGTTTCGGAATCCGATGTACCGGACCGGACGATCGTCTCAACCGGCTTTCCGGCGGTAATCAGCAGAAGGTCGTCTTGGCGCGCTGGCATACGCAACCCGCGCGCCTGCTGTTGCTGGACGAACCGTTTCAGGGCGTCGATGCCGGCGCGCGCGCCGATATCGTGGATACGCTGCGGCGCCATGCGCCGGAACGCGCCACGTTGGTGTTCGTCAGCGATCTCGAAGAGGCGTTCGAGATCGCCGACCGTGTCGTCCGTTTCGACCGCGCGACGCTCGACCGGGTCACGACAGACCGGGTCGCGCTAAACCACGTTTCTCACACCGATCTCACTTCCCACGCTCGCTTATGAAAACCAGTACTTCGATTCCATCCGAGGTTGTCCCCGTGGCTGGCACGACCCAACCCGAACACGCTATTCAACGTAGACGACTGCAAGGATTGCGCGGCCATCTCGAACGGACCGGCATGCTGCTCGTGTTGGCATTCCTCATCATCGTATTTGCGGTCAACCAGCCGGCGTTTCTGTATCTCGACAACCTTTTCAGCATCCTGCAAGCGGTGTCGATTGTCGCGCTGCTCGGCATTGGCGTGACGGTGACGCTCGCCGCCGGTGGCTTCGATCTTTCGGTGGGCAGTGTGGCGGCGTCGGCGCAAATGGCGGCGAGCTACGTATTGATCGTCTGGCATGGCAATGCCTTCGAAGCAGTGGCAGCATGTCTCGCTCTGGGTATTGCCGCAGGACTTTTTAACGGATTCCTGATTACCCGCCTGCGTGTTCCGGATCAGCTGGCGACGCTTGGCACGCTGTTTCTTCTCGCGGGTTTGCAACTGATTCCGACCGGTGGCCGCTCGCTCGCCACCGGCACGATCCTGCCCGATGGCACCGAAACAACCGGCGTTTTTCCCGATGCCTTTCTCGCACTCGGGCGCTTGCGCCTGTTCGATGTCGTGCCGTTGCCGGTGGTCGTGCTGGCGGTGCTGACCATCGTAGTGTGCATCGTGATGGAAACCACGCGCTGGGGCCGCGTCATCTATGCGATCGGCGGCAATGAAACCGCAGCCCGCCTTGCCGGCGCACCCACCGCGCGATACAGGATCGCTGCCTATGTCGCTTCGGGCGCAATCGCCTCGCTGGGCGGCGTGCTGATTGCCGCGCGGGTGGGACGTGGCGACGTCAGCGCAGGCCATTCGATGCTGCTCGATGCGGTGGCAGCTGCGCTGGTTGGCTACGCGGTGTGGGGTGCCAAACGGCCCAACGTATTCGGCACGGCAGTCGGTGCGGTGTTCGTGGGCGTGCTGCTCAACGGTTTGACGATGCTGAACGCGCCGTACTACATGCAGGATTTCATCAAGGGCGTATTGCTGGTGGGCGCCTTGGCGTTCACGTTCAGCGTGGGACGTGGCACGGAAAATCACGCATAGCGACCACGCCGCTGCGCAAAACTGACGGCTAGCACCGCGAAAATCAGCGCGCCGGTCGCTACCTGTTGCCAATAGAAGTTCCAGCCGATCAGCAACAGTCCGTACGAGCGCGGTCGAGGCGACGACGAACAGAATCAGTACGCCCTCCACGCCGTTGACCCAATAGCTCGACACGTTATCGAGTTGAAAGCCGTTGCTGATGACGCCGATGAAGAGGACTGCCGGTAATGTGCCCGGAATGGTCGGCACGAGCCGCCGCGAAAATACGACGCCGAGCAGCGCGGCGGCGACGGTGGCGAGCAGGTTGTCTCCCGGGCCGGGCGAACTGCCGCTAAATAGCGCGGTAGAGGCCAGCGCCGCGAACGCAGCCGCCATTCCGCTCAGTATGTAGCTAGCGGCGACATAGCGATTGGTCCGTACGCCAGCGGCCTGCGCCGCCTCCCTATGGGCACCGGTGGCGCGCAGGCGCAGCCCGAACGGTGTGTAGTAAATCAGCGCGGTGAATAGCGCGGCGACGACGAGCAGAGCGTAGGCAAGGTGCGGCACGCCGAATGGACCGTTGTCGAGGAGAAAGCCGAGTAGTGCGCCGTTCGCGGGCACGGACGTGTTTTGCGTCAGCACCATTTCGAATCCAGCGCATAGGTTCATCGTCGTCAGCGTGGCGAGCAAGGGAAAAGATACGCAGGGCGATCACGGCAAACGCATTGAGTGCGCCGACTCCGCCTCCCGCTGCGAGCGTCAATAGCAAGGCAGTGTTGGGCGCCATGCCTACGCGTTGCGCGACGGCAGACACCGCCGCACACAGTCCAAGATTGGCCGCGACGGAAAGATCGAGGCCGCCTCGAAGCGGATCTGCGCCACCGCCGATGAGTACCATCGTCAAGCCGAAACCGAGAATCCCGACGACCACGGATTGCTGCAAGACGTTGGCGAGATTTGCGATCGTGAAAAACAGCGGCGAAGTGAAAGCGAAGCCGACGAACACCGCGGCGAACGCCAGCGCTGCCCCGCTTCTCAACCACCATTGCGCACCGAAGAGCCGTTCGGGCAGCTGGAGTCTGCTGTGACGTGGTACGGCCTTGAGTACCTTGCTCATGCTGCTGCGTTCTCCTGTTGCGCTGGCGCGCCGTGCGCGGTACGCGCGCCGGTCGCCCATGCGAGCACATCCCGGCTATCCGCTTTACGCGAGACGAGTTCGCGTACAACGCGACCTCGCGCCATCACGAGCACACAGTCAGTCATGCTGAGCAGTTCGATCAGGTCGCTGGAGAACAGCTCCACGCTGGCGCCATCGCGAGCGAGACGGTCGAGCAGCCGGTAGATCTCGCTCTTGGCGCCGACATCGACGCCGACGGTGGGTTCGTCGAGCAGATACAGCGAAGACGTGCGGCTCAACCACTTGGCGTGGGCGACCTTCTGCTGATTGCCGCCGGAGAGATGCCGCACGGGTTGTTCCGTGCTGGACGTCCGCACCGCGAGGTCTTCAATGAGGCGTTGCACGGTATGCGTTTCGCGGCGCTGCGCCAGCAAACCGAAGCGGCTGAAGCGGGCCGGGCTCGCAAGGGTGGTGTTTTCGCGTACGGATAGCGCAGGCGCGACTCCGTGTGCACGCCGGTCCTCCGGCACGAACGCAATGTGGTGGCGCACGGCATCCTGCTGCGCGATCAATGTCTGGATCTGCGCGATCTGGCGATTGTCGTTGCGGCCCGCGTCGAGTGCGATTGGTGTGCCGCCAAGACGCTTCACTTCATCGACGGCACCTTGGTAAGCCTTCAGGTCCCAATAGTGGGTCGGTGCCTGCGGCCGTGATGCCGATACGCTTGCCTTTGAGCGACGGCACGCCAGCCGCGTCGTCGCCGGTAGCGCCTGTCTCCGCTGCAGGCGTTGCGCCTTGCGCGTGAGCCTGAGTGGTAATGACGCTGGCCATGCTAAATACGGTCGCGGCCAGTAATGAAGAGAGGGTGGAGTGCAAGGGTGTCATAGTGTCCGAATCAAGGAGGCAAGGTTGTCCAGCTTGCGACAACTCTAATCAACAACCGCGGGCGCATGAAACATCAAATCGGACTATGGTTATGAGTCGAAAGACGAAGTGCTTATGCGTGGCCGATCGAGAATTTGTTTGCCATCCGAAGGAATATCCATTTCTTAATCGTTCAGTTTGCGCGCGTCGCACCCGCTGATAGATTGTGTGAACAGTCACTCAAGCGGAGAGTTGTATGGCCGAGCTTTACGAAGCGACCTCATCGCATACGGGCGACGTAGGCCAGCATGCGTTACGCGTCATTCAGGACGACGCCCAGGCCATCGCCGTAGCGCACGAACTGGCGGCTCGTCTGGGACCTGGTGCGCCGGAACGCGACCGTGAGCGCCGCCTGCCACATGAGGAGATCGAATGGTTCTCGCAGTCCGGTTTGTGGGCGATAACGGTGCCCAAGGCTTATGGCGGCGCGGGTGTTTCCTTCGTCACGCTGACGGAGGTGATCAAGATCGTCGCAGCAGCTGATCCGTCGTTAGGACAGTTGCCGCAAAACCACTTTGGTCTCGTCGACGTGATTTCGTTGACCGGCACGGAGGAACAGAAGCGCTATTTCTTTGCGCAGATATTGAACGGCAAGCGCTTTGGCAATGGCTTCTCCGAGAAAGGCACGAAGCACGTCCTCGATCTGAAAACTCGCGTGCGGCGTGAGGGCGACGACTATGTGGTCGACGGCACCAAGTTCTATTCGACCGGTGCGTTGTTCGCGCACTTTGTGCCCGTTCTAGGCCTCGACGATGAACGCAAGGGCTGGCTCGCCTACATACCGAAGGGCACGCCGGGTCTGAGCGTGATCGACGACTGGTCGGGTTTTGGACAACGCACTACGGCAAGCGGAACCGTGGTACTCGAAGCGGTGCGCGTGCCGGCTTCGCATGTATTTCCAGGGCACCGGGTCTCCGATCTCCCCACGCTGAACGGCCCGATCTCGCAGATCATCCAGGCGGCTATCGACGCCGGAATCGCGCAAGCAGCATTGGCCGACACGTTGACGTTCGTGCGCACGCGTTCGCGGCCGTGGATCGACAGCAGCGTCGAGCGTGCCAGCGACGATCCGTTGACGGTACGCGAGGTCGGTCACTTGCATATCCAGTTGCATGCGGCAGAAGCGCTGCTCGAGCGGGCCGCGCGCACGCTCGATGTGATTGCCGCCAAGGGTGAAACGAGCGAGGACGATGTGGCGTTGGCTTCAGTGGCAGTGGGTGAGGCGAAAGTCTTGACCACCGAAATCGCACTGCTGGCGAGCGAAAAGCTTTTCGAACTGGCGGGCACTCAAGCGACGCTTGGCGAGCATAACCTTGACCGGCACTGGCGCAATGCCCGTACGCATACGCTGCACGATCCGGTGCGCTGGAAGTATCACCTCGTTGGCAACTACTATCTGAACGGCGTCAAACCAGCACGCCATCCGTGGAATTGACGCTATGAACGTTTTGGCAGAAGCCGTGGCGTCGCGCTTAGCGCATGCACCTCAGGCAGCACGGATCACGAACGATCAGCAAGCGCTCGAGGTCGCACACGCGGTGGCGCGCACGCTCGCCGAAGGTGCGTCGCAGCGTGATCGCGAGCGTCGCTTGCCGTATGCGGAGATTGGACTTTATTCGGCGAGCGGTTTGTGGGGCATTGCTGTGCCGCGTGAGTTTGGCGGCGCTGACGTTTCGTACGTTACGGTCGCTGAAGTCACCGCAGTCATCGCAGAGGCCGATCCGGCAATCGGACAGATTCCGCAAAATCACTTTTATATGCTCGACGTGCTGCGTGTCAACGGTACGCAAGAGCAGAAGGCGTTCTATTTTGAGCGGGCACTGGCCGGTGAGCGGTTTGGCAACGCACTCTCCGAGCGCGGCACCAAAACCGTCGCCGACTACCGGACCACGCTCACGCCAGAGGGTGACGGCTTTCGTATCAACGGCACCAAGTTCTATTCGACCGGCGCCCTGTTTGCGCAATGGATTCCGATCGTCGCGAGGGCAGCTGACAACAGCTTGTATGTGGCCTTCGCCAGCGCCCAGAATCCAGGGCTCACGGTAGTGGACGACTGGTCTGGTTTCGGTCAACGAACTTCCGGCAGCGGTACGACCACGCTCGATAACATTTTCGTCGAGGCATCCGCTGTCGTGCCGTACAGCACCGCGTTCGACGCGCGGCCCACGACGGTGGGACCGATCGGTCAACTCATTCATGCCGCCGTCGATCTGGGCATCGCGCGCGCAGCCATTGCCGATGCGCGGCGTTTCGTGCGAGAACGTTCGCGTCCGTGGATCGACAGCGGGGTCGAGCGAGCCAGCGACGATCCGCTCACGCTCGAATTGTTCGGCAAACTCACGTTGCAACTGCACGCCGCAGAGGCGCTCGTCGAACGCGCGGGGAGTCGGGTGGATGCTGCAGTCGGAAAATCGGCCGAGCAGAGCGTCGCGAGCGCTTCGATCGCCGTGGCCGAGGCGCGCGCCGCGACCACCGAGATCGCATTGCAGGCCTCGACGCGCCTGATCGAACTGGCCGGTACCCAGGCCACGCTGGCCGAGCACAACCTCGATCGCCACTGGCGCAATGCACGCACCCATACGCTGCACGATCCGGTGCGCTGGAAATACATCGCGGTTGGCAACTACTACCTGAACGACATGTTGCCGCCCCGTCACGGCGCGCTTTGACGCGTTGGCGTCAGACCTTTATTTGGCTTACCTAACTGGATCCGATTATGGCGCGACAGATCCGTCTCAACGCGTTCGACATGAACTGCGTGGGACACCAGTCGCCGGGGTTGTGGGCGCATCCGCGCGACACCTCCTGGCGCTACAAGCACCTCGATTACTGGACTGATCTCGCCAGGCTTCTCGAGCGCGGCAAATTCGACGGCCTCTTTATCGCCGATGTGCTCGGCATCTATGACGTCTTCAACGGCAACGGTGAGGCCGCGATCCGCCAGGCTGCGCAGGTGCCTGTCAACGATCCGATCCTGCTCGTCTCCGCCATGGCCAACGTGACCGAGCATCTGGGCTTTGGTGTGACGTGCTCGCTTTCGTACGAGCATCCGTATCCGTTCGCGCGACGCATGTCGACGCTCGATCACCTCACCAACGGACGCGTGGGCTGGAACATCGTCACGTCGTATCTGGACAGTGCTGCGCGCAATGTCGGATTGCCGAGTCAGGCGAATCACGACGAACGCTATGCGCTGGCCGAAGAGTATCTGGATGTTTGCTACAAGTTATGGGAGTCGTCGTGGGAAGACGATGCCGTGGTGCGCGATGCGACCCGACAGATCTTCACGGAGCCCTCCAAAGTGCATCCGATTGAACATCACGGTCAGTATTTCGACGTGCCAGGTATCCACCTGTGCGAGCCGTCGCCGCAACGTACGCCGGTGCTTTATCAGGCCGGTGCATCGAACCGCGGCAAGGATTTCGCCGCGCAGCACGCCGAATGCATTTTTATTGCCGCACCGTCCCGCACGATCCTGAAGCAGTTCGTCGCCGATATTCGTGCTCGTGTAAAGGCGTTCGGCCGCGATCCGCACGACGTGCTGATCTTCAACCTGCATACGGTGATTACGGGCAAGACCTCGACTGAGGCGCACGCCAGGCATGCGGACTACCGGCGCTATGCCAGCGACGAAGGCGCGCTGGCGCTGATGTCGGGCTGGACAGGGATCGACCTGTCGAAGTACGACCTCGACGAACCGCTGCGTCACGTGGAGAGCAATGCGGTGCAGTCCGCTGTCGAGGCGCTGTCGAGCGCCGATCCGACGCGGGTGTGGACCGTGCGCGAGATCGCGAAGTGGGGAGGGATAGGCGGCCTTGGACCGTTGTCGGTTGGCGATCCGCACGAGATTGCGGATGAACTGCAGTCATGGGTCGAAGAGACTGACGTCGACGGTTTCAATCTGGCCTACGCATTGACGCACGAAACGTTTAGCGACTTCGTCGAGCTTGTCGTGCCTGAATTGCAGCGGCGCGGCGTGTACAAGACCGAGTATGCGAGCGGTTCGCTGCGCGAAAAGTTACACGGTGGCGGCCCGCGTCTGGCGGAACCGCATCCGGGTGCGCGGTATCGCGCGCGGCACACGGCACATGCCGACTAGCAGACTGACCGACGCTTCCCGTTCGATTCAACACTCCACAAGAAGCCATTCAGATATTTCGCTGAGGAGCCCTAATGAAAACGCTGTTTGATCGTAAATCCGCTGTACGTCGCGCGTTTGGCGCGTTGGCACTCTTTTCTGCAAGCGTGCTGCTGGGGCAGACGACGCAGGCCGAAGCGCTCAAAGGTGCGCCCGCGCCGTTCAATAAAGGTGGCGTAAAGATTGCGCTGATCAACTATCTGTCGACGGGGGATTTTTTCCAGGCCTATGAGGCCGGCGCGCAGAAACAGGCGAAAGCACTCGGTATCGACCTGCGCATCTACGAAGGACGGCAGGATGCCGCCGAGCAGCGCGAGCAGATCCAGCAGGCGATCAGCCTGGGCGTGTCGGCGATCATCGTCAACCACGGCCTGCCGGAATCGCTGCAGGACGTGGTGCAGCGTGCGCTCGACAAGGGCATCAAGGTGGTGGCCTTCGACGTCAGTCTGAACAATCCCAAGGTGCCGCAGATCGAGCAGAGCGATCACGATCTGGCCACGTTGCTCCTGAATCAGGCCGTGAAAGACAACGGCGATGCATTTGCCGCGGGTTATGTGTACGTGGCCGGCTTTGCACCGCTCGACCGGCGCGACGCGGTATGGCGCGACTTCAAGAACGCGCATCCTCAGGTGCAGGAAAGAGCGCGTTGGGGCACGGTGGACAATCCGATTGCGCAATCGGTGGCGAATCAGGCCGCGGCAGCCTACCGTGCGCATCCGGAGATTCGCGTCGTGTTCGCCCCTTACGATGAATTCGCGCGCGGCGCGACGCTGGCGGCGAACGAGGCGAACCTCGGCTCGAAGATCCGCATCTACAGCGCGGATATTTCGACGGCAGACATCGAGGCGATTCGCGCGCCGAACAGCGCGTGGGTTGCCACGGCAGCGACCAATCCGGCGGTGGTGGGCGCAGTGTCGGTGCGAGCGGCGGCGTTGGAGGTGGCCGGCGAGGATCCGGGTCATCAGATCGTGGTGAAGCCAACCTTGATCACACGCGATGATCTCGTGAAGAACGACATCAAGACGGTTGCCGAACTGGGCGCAAAATTCCCGGCGTTCCGCGCGAGCGACGCAGCGAGCGCAGCGTGGATTCCTGCTACGGAGTGAATTCCTGACGCGGTTGAATCCGGCATTGGCAGGACCCGTATCTTGAGCGACAATCGCGGCGGTTGGTCGACACCCGTCGCGAGGAGCTTGCCATGTCGGTGCTAGTACTGGGGTTGGTGATTTTTCTGGGCGCGCATTCGGTGCGAATCTTCGCGGACTCGTGGCGCACGCGACAGATCGGCCGGATAGG
This sequence comes from Paraburkholderia sp. GAS41, assembly GCF_050436545.1. Classification (NCBI taxonomy): domain Bacteria; kingdom Pseudomonadati; phylum Pseudomonadota; class Betaproteobacteria; order Burkholderiales; family Burkholderiaceae; genus Paraburkholderia; species Paraburkholderia sp. GAS41. Next base: position 38,589 of record NZ_JBNDMK010000033.1, on the reverse strand, counting down.
TGAGATGGGCTGGAAAGGTGGGTACGCAACGGTCTCCGCGGTGGGATTGGTGCTCACCATCTGGGGCTACGGGATCGCGCGGCGCGATCCGGTCGTGCTCTGGACGCCACCGGTTTGGGCTCCTCATCTTGCCGGGCTGTTGACGCTGATTGCTTTTATTCTTTTTATTGCCGCTTACGTTCCTCGAAATCACTTCAAGGGCTGGGTTCATCATCCGATGGCGCTCAGTGCGGCAGTGTGGGCACTCGCGCATTTGCTGGCGAATGGGACCCTGAACGCGGTCATCCTGTTCGCGGCTTTCCTCGTTTGGGCTGTGCTGGCTTATCGCGCTGCACGGCGGCGGGATTCGGCCTTAGGCTCGGTTTATCCGGCGGGGACGTGGGCTAAGGATGGAGTCGCAGTGCTGGGCGGAGCGGTGGCCTGGATTGTGTTTGGTTTCTGGCTGCACGGATGGTTGATTGGGGTTCGGCCGCTGGGGTGAGGTGGGGCAGAGCCGATTGCGAAACGGGCTCCGCTCGGGACGCTACTCCCGGTAAAACACGGTCGAGCGAGCAATGACCCGGTTAGTGCCCTGCGGACAATCGCACATGACGATGTCTCCATCGAGCACCCCTCGTGCGTTGCCGATGCCGAAGGAATTTGCCGTGCCGAACATCGGCCCCGTTTTTCCGCAGCGTTCGCACGAGGCTAAGCCCATGTGACGGGCCGTCGGTTGCCCGTTGTCCAGGCAGGTCTCGTCGCCGTCGAGTACATAGCCGCCTGTGGTGGTGCGGTTACCTTTCAGTGCCATCATCTTCATCTCTGGATCTCCATGGGTGTTGTGGAGCCATTGCGGCGCACGTCAGTCACGATGCCGTTTGGCGTTCAGCATCTTGAGCCGCGTTTGGCCATCGGGCGTGAAGTGCGTACCGAACCGTACGAGCCCGGCTTGACGCAGCTGGCAGCTCATCGTGAAGCTAAGCAGCATGCCGGGCTCGGTGTCTTCGATGACGATATCGAGCGCTTCCAGGCGCGGCTCGTGCTTGAGCAGGGTCGTTTCGATCGCTCTCCTGAGTTTGTGCGCAGACGAGGGCAGATGGCGATAGATTTCCGACAGATCGTCGAGTCCGTAGTCGGGCAGATGCGCGAGCCCGTTGCGACGGGTGTTCAGGATACGCTGGATGTTGTCCTGCACCGACATGAAAGTCTGCGTGGCGAGATCGAAGTCGTTCTGGCGAAACCCTATCCGGACGACATGCGTTTCTCCGCAGAAAACGTGCGCCTGTTCCGTACGCCGATCATCAACCTGTTTCAGCTGGAAGCGGACCCGATCGTCGCTATCCAGTTCGAAACTGACTACCGTGTCCATGCGAGCCAGCAGCACGGGGACCATGTGGACGTGTATTCGGTCGATACCATTCAGGGCCTCGAGGCCGGGTCGGGTCGGCGCTTCGAATACGCACCGTTCGCGTCATTCCGTCATCGCGGCGGCATGCTGCGCCACGAAAGGCCCGAGCGCTACTTCCACACGCGCGTACGACGCGGACCATCGGGACGGTTCGACACGTGGGTGGTCCTGGGTGACCACGCCTGGGAGCATCAGGCAACGCTGCCGAAGGAGACGCTGTCGCTGACGGTGACGGGCACAAACGGGATGTTACCGCGCAAGGCGCTGCGTGAAGCGGGCATCACCCGCATGCGCAGCGGCTTCACGAACATCGGCGCGGTGCGCAATCTCACTGCGCCGACGCCGCCGGTGTATCCGCCAACCGGCGACCTTTTTCAGTGGCGCGTCCTGTCGCATCTCGCGCCGAATTACCTGTCGCATCTCGCGCCGAATTACCTGTCGCTTCTGAACGCGGAAATCCTGCGCGGCTCGTTGGCGCTGTACGACTGGACCGAAGGAGAACTGAACAAACGCCGCATCGACGCGATCACCGATGTGCAGCACCGGCTGCTGCAAAAGCGGGTCAAGGGCGGACTACAGCGCGGTGTCGGGATCGAGGTGACGCTCGACAGCAACCCGTTCGCCGGCGACGGCGACGTCGAACGGTTTGGCGGGATGCTGAACCGCTTCCTTGGGTTGTACGCGACGCTGAACCTGTTCACCACGGCCGCGCAAGCTGACGCGGCCCCGATGATCCGCGTTCAACTAGGCGAATGGACTGGGGGCAGCATGCGGGACACTGCCACACAGCATTTCAAACAGTAATGCTGCGAGCCACGCATGGCAAACAGAGAACAGAAAGAGGATCAAGCGGATGAGGCGAGCACTCGGGATGGGCGCTGCAGCGCTGGCTATTCTGGTGGTTTCAGGATGCGGCGTCGGTCAGGCAGTCAGTGACAGCACCGTGGACGCAGCCCGATGGGCGTTCACTACGCAGGTCAAAAAGATGAACCTCGATCTGATCGGCCGGGCGTCGTTGAATACGACCGGCGCGGGACAATCGTTGTCGACGGTAGTGCGGATCTATCAGTTGAAAACGCCGCAAGCATTCCAGCAACTCGATTACGCGCAGTTGCAGACGAACGACCTTGATGCGCTGAAACCGGATCTGCTGGCGACCCATGACGTTGTGCTACGTCCGGATACGAGCGCCAGTATCAGTGAACCCATGAATCGCGAAGCGGAATTCGTCGGCGTCGTGGCGTTTTTTCGGAGCGCGGGAAAGGACTCGACCTGCAAATTGGTTGTCCCAAAGAAGCAGTGGAAAAAGACCGATCCGGTGAAGATCGAGGTAAAGGGCAACACGCTGCAAGTTGTCGGCGACGTCCGGCCCTATTAAAACGAAAAAAAGCCCGCTAAACGCGGGCCTAATGTACTCGGAAGTACTCGGAGTTCGCAATCAAGCCGCGTTGCGAGCAGGCATGATATCGCGCGAATGTGAAACCGCCGTGAAAACGCTTACAAATCGAAGAACACGGTTTCCTGCTTGCCTTGCATGCGAATATCAAACCGGTAAACCGTCTTGCTGGTTCCAGGCTCACGCCGTGCAATCAAGGTTGCGCGCCGCTCTGCCGGCACCTCAGCCAGCACCGGATCGCTTGCATTTGCCGCCGCCTCGTCGTCGAAGTAAATTCGCGTGAACGTATGCAGCAACATCCCACGCATCGTCACGATCACATTCAGATGCGGCGCTTCGTTCGCGGAAGCGCGGCCCGGCTTCACCGTCTCGACGATAAAGCGCTTCTGCGGATCTGTCCCGGTGCCAACCCGTGCAAAGCCTCGGAATCCGCTGGCTTCCACTTCAGCCCGCGAGGCCGGGTAGCGTCCCTGGCTATCCAGTTGGGATACCTCGATCATCGCGTCGCCGATCACGTTGCCGTCACCGTCGAACACCTGGCCGACAATCGAAATATGCTCGCCAGCCGCTTCGTAATCCGCAACTGCAGCAGTAAAGAGGCTCTTCAGATCGAAGTTGTATTGCTCAGGACACAGGCCATACGCGAAGTACGGTCCAACCGTTTGCGAAGGCGTTTGTTTGAGTGCGGTCATGGCTTAGCGCTCCATCGGAGTTTCGTTCGGGCCGCGCAGCACGATGTCGAAATCGTAGCCGAGCGCGTAGGCTTCCTGCGTCGTATCCAGCGAGAAACGCGAAATGAGACGCTCGCGTGCATGCTCGGGCGTGCCCTGGAAAATCGGATCGAAGGCTAGAAGCGGGTCGCCGGGGAAATACATCTGCGTTACGAGTCGCGAACCGAAGTGGTCGCCGAACAGCGAGAAGTGAATGTGATTCGGACGCCATGCATTCGGATGATTGCCCCACGGATACGCGCCCGGCTTGATCGTCAAAAAGCGATAGCGGCCCTCGTTATCGGTCAGGCAGCGTCCCGCGCCGAGGAAGTTCGGATCGAGCGGCGCATCGTGCTGGTCGGCCTTGTGAACGTAACGGCCCGCCGCATTGGCTTGCCAGACTTCAACCAGCGTATTGCGCACCGGGCGGCCGCCCTCGTCGAGTACACGACCCGTCACGATGATGCGCTCGCCGAGCGGCTCGCCATTGCGTGCGGCGTTGCGCGTCAGGTCGTTATCGAGTGCGCCGAGGTCTTCGCTGCCATACACCGGCACGCGCTGGTCGCGCAGCTTTTCCTTTAGCGGAATCAGCGGGCGGGTCGGCCCGCGCTTCACGGACGAACCGTAGCCGGGATGAACGTACGCGGGATGCGACTCGAAGTCGCGCGGAGTGAGGATGGACTCGTCCATGCGGTGTCTCCTTGGATGAATTTTGAAATAACCGGGGATGGGTGGACTTTAACCAATCCAAGAAGTTATGAAAAATGACGTTTTCGCGCATTTCGTATAACCTGTTGTTATGCAACGAAGCCTCGCGGATAGCCGCGTCAAATTCCGTCATCTCCAGTGCTTTCTGGCCGTCGCGCAGTTCGGCGGGGTCCAGCGGGCGGCGGAGAGCCTGTCCATTACCCAGCCGGCCGTCTCCAAGACGGTGGCCGAGCTGGAGGCCATCCTCGGCGTCAGGTTGTTCGAGCGGGGCCGCCACGGCGCGGTGATCACACGCGAAGGGCAGCTTTTCATGCCGCACGCCAGCGCCTGTGTCAGCGCGCTGCGGCAAGGCGTCGATCTGCTGGCGCGAGCGGAAGGGGCGGCTTCGGCCACGCTGGAGATCGGCATTCTGCCGACTGTCGCGAGCGCGCTGGTGCCGCCGGTGCTCAAGCTGTTCGCCGCTCAGTGGCCGCGCGTGATCGTGCGGCTGGCAACCGGCGCCAATCCGGAGCTGCTGGAACGCCTGAAAGCGGGCAGCATCGAATTTGCCGTGGGGCGTCTGGCCGATCCGGAGCGCATGGTTGGACTCAGCTTCGAGCAACTGTTCAACGAGCCGCTGATCGCCGTGGTGCGCGCCGGGCATCCGCTGGCGGAGAGCGCGGGGCTGCCGGCGGCGTTGCTCGAAGGCTTCACGGTGGTCGTGCCGCCGTTCGGCACCCTGATCCGGCAGTCCGCGGACAGTCTGCTGGCGGCTTGGGGCGTGCCGCCGCTCTCGGCTTTCGTCGAGGTGCTTTCGGTGTCCACCGGGCGGGCGTTGGCGCTCGAGAACGATGCGGTCTGGTTCGTGCCGCAAAGTGCGGTCGAATATGAGTTGGCACACGGCATGCTCGTCCGTTTGCCGCTGCCGTTTGCGGGCACCGGCGAACCGGTCGGCCTGATCCGGCGCTCGGACACGCAGCCGTCGCCGGTGGGGTTGGCGTTGATCGACACGCTGCGTATCGTCGCGCGGCAACGGATGGCGGCTTCCGCGGTGACCGCCGCGCCGGCCAAGGCGCACAAACGCTCACGCAAAGCGCCGGCTTGAGACGGATCGATGCGGCGCCGCCGCAAGTCGCGCTTGAGGCGGATCAATGCGCCGCCGCTGCAGGCCGCTCGTGGGAATGAACCGTTCAGTACAAAATGCAGTTGCGGGCGGCGGCTTCTCCGGTGTACAAACACGGTGCGAAAGCGCTAGCCGGTGTCCGCGTGGCGTCGCCTCCATGAGGCGTTGCGACGTTGCGTAATTGCACTGGCCTGCGTACAACATCAGGAAGAGCGTCGGAACGTATGATCAAGGAGAATGCCATGCCCAGCGACCTGCCCACCCCGAGCGCCGCCATGCGCGCCGTATCGGACCCGGAGCACAATCCGCTCGGCACCGCTGGCCTGGAGTTCGTGGAATTCGCCGCGCGCGATCCGCAGGGGCTCGGGCAAACCCTCGAACAACTCGGCTTCAAGGCCATTGCCCGGCATATCAGCAAGGACGTCACGCTGTATCGTCAGGGCGAGATGAATTTCCTGCTCAACGCCGAGCCGGATTCGTTCGCCGCGCGTTACGCAGAGGAATACGGCGTGGGCATCTGCGCGGTGGGTATCCGCGTGGCCGATGCGCCGCGGGCGTTTGATCGCGCGATCGAACTCGGGGCATGGGCGTTCGAAGGCGAGAAGATCGGCAAGGGCGAACTGGTGATCCCGTCTATCCAGGGCATTGGCGATTCGCACATTTACTTCGTCGATCGCTGGCGCGGCCGCGGTGGCCAGCGCGGAGGCGTAGGCGACATCTCGATCTTCGACATCGATTTCCGGCCCATCAAGATCGACACGGCGCAGGCCGATCTGAGCCACGCGGGCACGGGGCTACTGGCGATCGATCATCTGACGCAAACGGTCGGCGCGGGCCGCATGCAGGAATGGCTCGATTTCTATCGCGACCTGCTGAATTTCCGCGAAATTCACGAATTGCACGCGAACTGGCATGTCTCGGCCGAGTCGCGCGTGATGGTGTCACCCTGTGGTGCGATCCGCGTTCCGCTCTACGAGGAAGGCACGCGCCGCACGAGTCTGATGCACGAATATCTGCCGGATCATCCGGGCGAGGGCGTGCAGCACATCGCGCTAGCCACCGCTGACATCTTTTCCACCGTCGACCAGCTGATGGCTAACGGCATCGAACTCGTCGAGCCGCCGCCGCGCTATTACGACCAGCTCGACGCGCGGCTGCCGGGGCATGGTCTCGATATCGGGCAACTCAAGCGCGGCCGAATCCTGGTGGACGGCGAGATTGGCGCCGACGGCGTGCCGCTGCTGTTTTTTCAGACCTTCGTGCGGCGCCGTGCGGGCGAGATCTTCTTCGAGATCGTGCAGCGCAAGGGGCACCATGGTTTCGGCGAAGGCAACCTGAGCGCGCTCGCCCAGGCGCGTTGAGCGCGCGATCTCAATCGTCGTCCGCCTCGCTGCCCAGCACCGGATTAGCCAGCCCATACGCGGCGGACTGCGCGAGCAGCCATTCTCGGAAGCTGGCGAGCGGCCTGCCATGGCTGAGTTCGGTGGGATACACGAGGTAGTAAGCCGCCTCGGCAAGCGCCGGGGCGTCGAAGGGGATGACCAGCCCGAGCCGTTCCAACTGCGCATCCACGAAGAACCGGGGTACCAGCGCGATGCCCAGACCCGCCGCCGCGCCGCTAATCAGCATCGTATGCAGTTCGTAGCGCACGCCCTGCATCGTGCGGTTATCGTCCACGCCTAGCTTGTCGAACCAGTTTGCCCAACCGTCGGGCCGCGTCGTCGAGTGCAGCAGCGGATAGTCGAGCAGATCGGCCGGCGTCGCGACCGGTGCTGTCAGCAGGCTCGCCGCGCAAACCGGAACGACTTCCTCGCGGAACAGAAAATCGGCGGATGTGCCGGGCCAGGTTGGTTTGCCGTAGTGGATCGCCGCTTCGAAGTGGGTCTCGGCGAAAGTAAAGGTGCCGGTGCGCACGCCCATGTTCACGCGCACGTCCGGATAGCGGGCGTTGAACTCGCCCATGCGCGGAATCAGCCAGTGCGAAGCGAAGGTGGGCAGCGCGGCCAGTTCCAGATAGCCGCCGCCGCTGCCATGCGCAACGATCGACAGCGTGTCGCGGTCGAGCCCCTCCAGCGCACGGCGTACCTGCGCGCTGTAGACCTTGCCGGCCCTGGTCAGCACCACACGCTGTTTGACCCGCACGAACAGGCGCACGCCGAGATTGCTCTCCAGCGTATTGATCTGGCGCGACACCGCGCTTTCGGTGAGGAAGAGTTCGCGTGCCGCGTGAGTGAAGCTTTCATGCCGCGCCGCAGCCTCGAAAGCCAGCAGGGCGCCCATGTTGGGAATCTTGAACTTTCGCACGTTAATTCCGAAAACGCATCAAGTCTGAATTTTATCTCGCTTTACGGGACAGCCGGAAATTTGAATAATCGCGTCCAGACTATGCCTGCCCTTGCGCCCTGACGCAGCGCGGGCGCACCTCCCCAACATTTGCGCGGCCCGCCCTCCTGAGAAAATCCATGCAGAACCTGAGAACCATACGAAATGCCAATGTCGAACAACTGCTGCTGAAACTGCTCGGTGCCGGAAATACCGCGGCGCTGTTCAAGACGCTGAATCATCCGCAAGTGCTCAATGAATGGGAGCCGGGTGTCGTCACGCGTGCCGAACTCGCGCAGGCGCTGAACATGGTGCTGTTCGAAGACCTGCTGGCGCGCTCGGCAAATGGCCGGGCCTACACTCAGGATGCGCTGGCTGCGGGCGGCAGTGTCCACTTCGACCATGGCGCGCTTCGTACCGTGCGCTGGGCGCAGAATGGTGCGCTGCCGCCGGGCGAAGCCGCGTTTGCACGCATCCTGCGACCGCTCGGTTTTCGCATCAACGGCCGCTATCCGCTGGATCGGCTCGGCATGACGGGCCGCGCGTGGGCGCATGACGATGCGCCCGACGAAATCTCCCAGTTTTTCGTGAGCGAATTGCATCCCGAGCGTTTCTCGGCGGAGTTTCAACAGGCGGTGACCCAGGTGGTCGGCACGTCGCGCGATCCGTTGACATCCCTCGCCACCGCTCAGCTGTGGGAGCTCGAGCGCGAAGGCGTGTTGCCGCTCGACGCGGCGCATGAACTGCTGCCGGTGATCGTCAGTGCGTTCGCGCGGCAACATGAGATTCCCCGCGAGGCGGATTACGAAGTATTGTTGAAGGAGTCGGCGGAAATGGCGTGGATCGCCACCGAAGGTAACGCGTTCAATCATGCAACCGACCGCGTCGCCGACGTATTCCAGCTTTCGGACGATGAAAAAGCCAAGGGCCGTCCGATGAAACCGGAAGTCGAACGTTCGCGTTCGGGGCGCGTGTTCCAGACCGCGTATCGTGCGGACATCGTGACACGCGAGTTTCGCGCGGCCGATGGCAGCCTCGTGACGCGTGACGTGCCGGGTTCGTTCTATGAGTTCATCACGCGCAAGCGCACGTTCGATCAGGACACACGCCGTTGGGAAACGGACCTGCGCTTCGACGCCGGCAATGCCCAGGGAATCTTCAAGATGACTGCCGGTCAAGCTGCCTGAGCGTGCCAGGATCATTTGCGGGAGGTGTCGTCGAGGTGGAATCGTCAACCGGTGAAGCGCGGTTCAAGGCCGCTGAGGCAACGTCCGTAGCGGATGCCGACACGCAGGGCACGCACGGCACGCACGGCATTCACGGCACGCAGGGCGCACCCGAAGCCGCGGATGGCTCCGCGTACGGCGCGCTCACGCCGGAGGCTCGCCGTGTCGCCACGCCGTTTCGCGGCACGACGGCGGTGATGCGCTCGCTCGAAGCCGATCTGCGCCAGCATGTGCGCGGCGAAGTGCGCTTCGATCAGGCGTCGAAGGCGCTGTATGCCGCCGATGCCTCGAACTACCGGCAGGTTCCGCTGGCCGTGGTCGTCCCCGTCGATGTCGACGATCTGCTCGCCACCGTGGCCGTGTGCCGGCGCAACGACGTGCCGTTTCTGCCGCGCGGCGGCGGTACGTCGCAGAACGGTCAGTGCGTGAATGTCGCGGTGGTCGCGGATGCCAGCAAGTACGTGAATCGCGTTGTCTCGGTGGACCCGGCGGCGCGCACGGCGATCGTCGAACCGGGCGTGGTGTGCGACACGCTGCGCGACGCGGCGGAGCAGCATGGCCTCACGTTTGCACCGGATCCGGCCACGCACAGCCGCTGCACGCTCGGCGGCATGATCGGCAACAATTCGTGCGGCGCGCATTCGGTGATGGCCGGCAAGACGGTCGAGAATATCGAGGCCCTCGAAGTCGTCACGTATGACGGCGCGCGCTTCTGGGCCGGTCCAACTTCCGATAGTGAACTCGAACGCATCATTGCGGCGGGCGGCCGTCAGGGCGAAATCTATGCCGCGCTAAAAGCGTTGCGTGACACCTATGCCGATCTGATCCGTGCAAAGTTTCCGCAGATCAAGCGGCGTGTGTCGGGCTTCAATCTCGATCAACTGCTGCCGGAAAACGGCTTCAATGTCGCGCGAGCGCTGGTGGGCACGGAAGGCACGTGTGCGATCACCTTGCAGGCGAAAGTGCGGCTCGTGAAGAGCCCTGCGAAACGCGTGCTGCTGGTGCTTGGCTTCACGGATATTTTCACGGCCGCCGATGCGGTGCCGCATTTCATGCAGTGCGGACCGATTGCGATCGAAGGGCTCGACCGCGCGATCATTCGCGGCCTGCAGGCCCGCGGGCTGAAACAGGAGGAGATCGCGCTGTTGCCCGCAGGCGATGCGTGGGTCGTGCTCGAATTCGGCGCAGATACGCACGACGAGGCCGTGAGCGCGGCGCGCGCGGCGGCTCGGCATTTCGCGTCGGGCGCAGCGGGCGCCGATGTCTCGATGGTGGTCGTCGAAGCGCGCGCGTTGCAGGCGAAAGTGTGGTCGATTCGCGAGACGGGCGCGTCGGCGGTGGCGTTGTCGATTGATCCTGCGCGGCCGGATCCGGTAGTGGGTTGGGAAGACGCAGCGGTCGATCCTTTGCGGCTAGGCGACTATCTGCGCGCGTTTCAGGCGATGGTCGACCGTTACGGCTACGAAACGAGCTTGTACGGACATTTCGGCGATGGCTGCGTGCATGCCCGCATCACCTTCGATCTGCGCACGGCGGAAGGCATCGCGACGTGGCGCCGTTTTCTGCGCGAAGCGGCGGAACTGGTGGTCGAGTTCGGCGGATCGCTCTCCGGCGAACATGGCGACGGCCAGGCGAAGGCCGAGTTTTTGCCCATCATGTATGGCCCGGAATTGATGCAGGCCATGGAGCAATTCAAGGCGATCTGGGATCTATCCAACCGTCTCAATCCCGGCAAGGTGGTGCATGCATACCGCGCCGACGAGAACCTGCGCATGGGGCCAGCGTATCAGACGGTGAACCTGCAGACGAGGCTGACGTTCGCGAGCCAGGAAGGCGATGGTTTCCAGCGCGCTGTCGAACGCTGTATCGGCATGGGCAAGTGCCGCTCGCTCGAAGGCGGGACCATGTGCCCCAGCTACCGGGCCACACGCGAGGAAAAATATTCGACCCGAGGCCGCGCGCATCTGTTCTGGGAGATGCTGCAAGGCGAGGTCATCACAGATGGTTGGCAGAGCCGCGAAGTCAAGGAAGCGCTCGACACGTGCCTCGCCTGCAAGGGCTGCAAGTCCGACTGTCCGACGCATACGGACATGGCATCGTACAAGGCGGAGTTTCTTTCGCATTACTACGAAAAAAATCGCAGACCGCGACAGGCGATGTTCATGGGCCGGATTGGCGAATGGGCGCCACTGGCCGCGCGGTTTCCGCGTCTGACCAATTTCATGATGTCTGCGCCGGGTTTTGCGCCATTCGGCAAGTGGCTTGCGGGTGTGGCGCAAACACGTGCATTGCCGAAGTTCGCGCGGCAGACGTATCGGGACATGGCACGGCGCGCGGCGAGAGAGGATGGCACTCAGTCTCGCGCGCCTGATCCAACTCGTCGCAAAGTCATTCTCTGGGTCGATACATTCAGCGATCATTTCTCGCCGGACATCGCAGAGGCGGCCGCCGACGTGTTGAGGCAACTCGGCTGGCAAGTCGTGCTGCCAAAGAAGCGTTTGTGCTGTGGGCGCCCGCTATATGACTTCGGCCTGCTCGAGCGTGCGCGGGAGTTGCTGGTGAATGTGCTCGACGAGCTCGCCGACGATATCGCCGCAGGCGTTCCCTTGGTCGGTCTCGAACCCGGTTGCCTGTCGGTTTTCAAGGACGAACTGCTCAAGCAGTTGCCCGATCACGCCCAGGCGAAACGCCTGTCAGTGCAGACCTTCCTGTTTTCCGATTTCGTGGTGCGCGAACCGTTCGACTGGCCGAAGCTCGATGCCGAAGTCGTCGTGCACGGTCATTGCCATCAGAAGGCATTGTTCGGCATGCAAGGCGACACGGCGCTGCTGGAGCGGCTGGGGGTGAAGTGGAAACTGCTCGACACGGGCTGCTGCGGGATGGCCGGTTCCTTCGGCTTCAACGCGGAACATCATGCGTTGTCCGAAAAGATCGGCGAAGACAAACTGTTCCCGGCCATTCGTGACGCGGCGGCTCAAACCATCGTGCTGACCAACGGCTTTAGTTGCCGTGAGCAGATCGAACAGGGGACGGGACGTCACGCGCTGCATATCGCGCAACTGGCGCAGCGGGCGTTGGTGGCGCGCGGTGTGACGTCCTCGGCGCCGCAGTTTGCAGCGTGACAGAAAACGCATGCGGATCGAGCCGTTTCGCGCCTGCCTACTTCTTCGATGCCTCGGCCGGCACTTGCGGAATATCCGCGCTGGTGGCCATCCATAACACTTCGGCGTCTTCGTCGCTGGTGGAGACCGCGGCGTGTCCGGTACGGCTGTCGAAATAGATGCTGTCCCCCGCATTCAGGTGCGTGGGCGCATACAGTTCGGAGTACAGACACACACTACCGCTGATGACGTAGAGAAACTCTTCGCCTTCGTGGCGTCCCCAGTCGTCGAACGCATCGAGCGTGTGGGCCGAGATGCGAATGCGAAACGGCAGCATGGCCTTGTGGGCCAGGTCGGTGGCAAGCAGTTCCATCTGATAGCCGCGGTATGCATGGCGTTGACCGGCATCCTTGCGAGTCAAGGCACGGCGGCCACCGGCGCTGACTTTTGGTGTGGAACCGAACAACTCGCCAATTTCGATCTTCAGGCCCAGCACGATTTTTTGCAGCACGTCGAAAGTGGGCGACATCAGGCCGTTTTCCACTTTCGATAAGGTCGAACGCGACACACCGCACAGGCGGCTCGCCGTTTCCAGCGTCAGGTCCTGTGCCTGGCGCGCGGCGCGTACGCGCCGGCCCAGATCCGATGTGGAGGGTTCGGCGGATTTGGTGAGATGGGTATCCATGGGGTGTAGGGGCAGATGCGCGCCTCATGGCGTGCAATGTTTCCGATCATAACATTGGGGCGAACCTGCGCACCTTTTGCCGGTATGGACAGGCCAGCACGAGAGTCAGCGCCCGGCCTTGCTATTGCCTGCACAGGCCTGCACAGGCCTGCACAGGCCCGCACAGCCGCTTTGCAAGTCAGCGGACTTCGGCGCCGCACGCAGCGATTTTCTCATCGGAAACTTCAAGCTGAAAACGCTCTGGGATTTTTGGAGCGTGGCGCCGCTTTGAGCGGGGAGAGGCGCCTCACTTCGTCTCAGCGCGCGCACTGCGCGAGTGTTCGGACCGTCCCAAAGCCTGATGGATGCGCGCGTTCATGCCTCGCAGAAATTCCACCAGTTCGGGAGGCTCGACCACCTCGAATTCGATTTCCAGCGTGCACAGCCAGGCTGCAATCGTGTGTACGGAATGCGCGCCGGTGTGAGCGACGCAGCGCTGCGAATCGAGCGCCGCCAACTGGGCATCGAGTGGGCAGATGCTCTGGGCAAGCGCCGGCATCGGCGCGTGAAGGATCACTTTGGCGCGTACCGGGTAGGCCGCCGTCGAAATCGAACGGGAGACATAGGCGGCCAGATCGCCCTTGTCCGGGCCGGGGCGCGGCTCGAAACGGGGCCCCGTTGAAATCGGCGGCACGACCCGATCGACGCGGAACGTGCGCCAGTCCGTCCGGCCACAGTCCCAGGCCACGAGATACCACCGCGATTCCGTATTGACGAGGCCATGGGGCTCGACCGTACGCTGGCTTGGCCTCGCCCGGCCATCCATGTAATGAAATTGCAATGCCTCGCGGTCGGCACATGCGCCCGCAATCGTGGACAGGACGGCTGGATCGACCTTGGGTCCTGCCTGAGCCAGCTTCTGAATCGAGGCGAAGAACGTCCGCGCCTTGCGGTGATGCCTTGGAGGCATCAAATGATCCAGCTTGACCAGGGCGGCGAGCGCCGACTCTTCCATTCCCTGCACGCCGCTGGCGGCTAGCGTCCGGAGCGCCAACGAGACTGCGAGCGCTTCGTCTTCCTCGAACAGCAATGGCGGCAAGGTCGTCCCCGCTTCCAGGCTATAGCCGCCGTCCGGGCCGGGCGTCGCGCTGATCCGGTAGCCCAGACCTCGCAAGTGGTCGACGTCGCGCCGCACAGTCCGCTCGGTGATGCCAAGGCGCTCGGCCAGCACGGCGCCGTGCCACGATGCGGCGCTTCTCAGCATGCCCAGCAGACGCAGCAGCCTCGTCGAGTTTTCCAACATTCGGCGATGGTCTCCGTAGATGCGGACAACCTTTGTCCGCAATGGTCCGTAGATTAGCAGTAACAGCAAGCCAGGACGATCTCGCGCGGGCTGGGAAAGGCAGCAGCGATGTCCGGATCCCAAGGCACCGGAGACGTTATTCGTCGGGGTACGGATAGCGGTTTTTATCTTCTACTAAGGAAACCGTCATGAACATCGATTATCCGCGCGACGTTTCTGAGCCAGAGCGTCTCCATCGTGCATCGCCACTGCCTTTTTCCGGAGCGGGCGACGTTGATCCCCTGCGTATGGTCAGTTGGCTGACGAGCGGCGTACGCGCCTTGCGCATGCAGCCTGTACTGTGGCTCGGCGTGTTGCTGGCCTGTGCGGATTTCGCGACTCTGCTGGGATTTCTGCCGCTGCTGCGTCCACTGGCGGTGCTGCTGGCACCGCTCGTGGTGGGTGGGCTGATGTTCGTGCAAAACGGCGCCAGCGGGGGCCAATCCGTCTCGCTGCGCGACACGTTCGCCGCGCTGGCGCGGCACGGTAACGCGCTGTGCATGATCGCGCTGTACGGCGTGGCGATCGTCGCGATAGGGCACGCGGTCCTGTTCGCAGCCTTCCACGTCGCGCTGAACGTCTCAGTCACCGCGGCCAGCGTTCACAACGTGTCGATCAGTTATGGTGGTGAGCACGGCGCGCTCGAAGGATTGCTGGGCGTCTCGGTCTGCGTGGTCGCGATCGCAGCGACTTGCTTTGCTCCAGCACTCGTCATGCTGCACGACATGAACCCGCACAGGGCGATGGTCGCCAGTTTGAGCGGTGTGATGCGCAACTGGTCGGTGACGATCACGTACTTAGCAGCCCTGACGGTGGTCGTGCTCATGGCACCCATGGTTCCGCTGGTGTTGCGTGCCCTCGTGCTGACGCCACTACTGACGGCCGTGCCGCTGCTGTCCATTTACGGCGCTTACCGGGACATGTTCGTTGGACGTTGAGTCTCCGCGGCTGCAGGCGCGGTCACGAGCCAGCAGTCAACCCGCCAGACTACAGATCTTGACCGCTGGCCTTACAGCGAAGTGCGGTGCGACGAACCCGGCCGCATCGCCGGGACTCGCGTTGGCGCTTATTTTTCCTTTGCTGCGTATTGCCGGTCGAGCTGGTCGTATAAGGGCTTGTTGACGAGCCGTTGCCGCTCGCTAAACGGTGCGACGAGCGTGGCGTCTTCGTCCAGCCGGCCATTCTCGCGGAGCGTACCGAGCGCTCGCTGCATACCGAGCACCGCACCTTGCAGCGCGGCGTTGGCATATAGCACGATCGCGTAGCCGAGCTTGCCGAGCGTTTCGCGCGGCTGCGTCGGCGTCTTCCCGCCGATCACGAGATTGATCAACTGCGGCGCGTCGATCAGCTTGGGCAAACGCTCGATGTCGGCGAGCGATTCGGTTGCTTCGATAAACAGAATGTCTGCGCCCGCTTCAATGAAGCGGTGACCGCGCTCGATCGCGTCGTCGATCCCATGCACGGCGGCTGCATCGGTGCGCGCGATGATCAGCAGATTGTGATCCTCACGTGCGTCGACGGCTGCGTGGATCTTGCCGAGCATCTCGCCCGTCGCGACTACTTCCTTGCCGGAGAAATGACCGCACTTTTTCGGCATCACCTGGTCTTCGAACTGGATCGCGTCAGCGCCGCTGCGCTCGAGCGTGCGCACGGTATGGCGCACATTGAGCGCGTTGCCGAAACCGGTGTCGGCGTCGACGATCAGCGGCAGCTCGACCGCGTCGCGGACCCGTGCGGTGTGTTCGGCGATTTCGTGCAGGCCGACGAAACCGAGATCGGGCAAGCCGAGCGACATGTTGGTCACGCCGGCGCCCGTCAGATACAGCGCTTCGAAGCCGGCATCCTCGATGACGCGTGCGCTCATTGCATTGAATGCGCCGGGCACGAGCAGTCCGTTGCGTTCTTCGACCTTGGCGCGAAACGCTGCGCGGCGAGCAGTGGATGAAGTGGGCATGGCGGTATCTCCGGGATAGGTGTCTGAAAGTGACGACAGATGCACTAAGTATGCCAACCGTGCGCCTTTCCGTTTCACTTTCAAATTCATGAGCTTACGGTCAACCGGCAGAGTGGCAGCGTTCGTGCGACAATGTTTCATATGTTTCGTGGAACGTTTCAATGACGTTCCATTCGTGGCCGGAGATGCCATCGTGTCAACACCCGCAAGCCTCAGTCCGAACCAGAACCGCCCGTGCATCGCGCTTGTGAGCATCAGCCGGCTGACCACGTTGTGCGAAACCGTTGCGCCGCGCTATACGGAGCGCGCGAAGTTCTTCTCCGTGCGCGAGGGATACGGCGCGGCCGTGAGCGCCCTACAGCCTTATGTCGATGCGGGGACCGTGGACGTCGTGCTGGCCGCCGGCTCGAACGGCGCCTATCTGCGCGACAACCTGGGTGTGCCGGTCGTGATGGTCAAGGTGAACGGCTTCGACGTGCTGAGCGCGATCACCCAGGCCATCACGATGTGGCCGGGCGCGTCGATCGGTCTCGTGCTCCATGAAACGGTCTCAAAGGAACTGACCGACCTCAGCGCGTGGCTGAACGTCGCGTTGAAACAGCGCGCGTACCGCTCGATCGACGAAGTTCACGTGGCCGTCGAGACGCTCGCGGCGCAGGGTTGCACGGTCATCATCGGCCCAGGCATGGCGTGCGATCTCGCGCAACGCAGCGGGCTGCATAGCGTGTTTCTCTACTCGCTCGGGGCGGTCGAAGAAGCGTTCGAGCGATCCATCGAACTGGCGCGCGTGAGCCGGCAGAAGGAGTCAAAGCGCGTGCGGCTGAACACGATCGTCGCGCATCTGCGCGACGGCGTCGCGGCTTTCGATGACGCCGGTCAACTCGAAGCGGTCAATCCGGCCATGCTCGATCTGCTCGGACTCGACCGCGCGCACGATCTGCCGTCGCAACTGGCGAAAGCGGTCGGTCCGCTGCTGCGCGAAACGCTCGACACCGGTGCGCCAGTCGACGAACGTATCGAACAGATCGACGGCCGTGCGCTAATCGTCAATTGCATGCCCATCGTCGAACAGGGCTTGCGGTCAGGATCCGTGGTGACGGTGCAGGACGCCTTGGTCGCGCAGCGTATCGATCGCTCGTTGCGCACCATCCAGCGGCCAAAGCATCTGGTGGCACGGCACCGTCTCGACGATCTCACCGGCGCCTCGCCCGCGCTCGAGCGAGTGCGCCGGCTTGCGCGGGCCGGGGCCGCCCACGACGCAACCGTGCTGCTGACCGGCGAAAGCGGCACCGGCAAAGAACTGGTCGCGCAAGGCATACACAACGCGAGCCGCCGGCGCGGCAATCCGTTCGTCGGCTTCAATTGCGCGGCGCTGCCGGAAGGGTTGATCGAAAGCGAACTGTTCGGCCACGAGGAGGGGGCGTTCACCGGCGCCAGGCGCGGCGGCAAACCAGGGCTCTTCGAAATCGCGCATACGGGGACGATCTTTCTCGACGAAATCGGCGAAATGCCAGCGGCGTCGCAAAGCCGTTTGCTGCGCGTGCTGCAGGAGCGCGAAGTGATGAAGCTCGGCTCGGGCCGCGCGACGCCGATCGATGTGCGCGTGATTGCCGCGACACATCGCGATCTGCATGCGCTCGTCGAGCAAGGGCTGTTTCGCGCCGATCTGTATTTCCGGCTGAATCTGTTGCAGATCGAGCTACCGCCTTTGCGTCAGCGGCGCAGCGATATACCGGAACTGGCGAGGCATCTGCTCGCGCGCAGCGCGGCGCAGTACGGGCTGCCTGGCACGGCTGCGAAGCGTGTGCTTGAATTCCTGACGCCGCTGTTCGAACACTACGCGTGGCCGGGCAACGTGCGTGAACTCGAGAATCTCATCGCACGAGCGGCGATTTATCTGAGCGACGCGGCGAGCGGCGCATGGCAGGATCTGCGGGACGTTTTTCCGGAGTTTGACCGCATGCATGCGCCATCTGTCGCGATGGGCGGCAATGAAAATGGTGCTAATGGTGCGAATGCGGTTGTTGCGGTGACCGGGGTGAGTGCCGCCAATGTGCCACCCGTGCCTGTGACTCGCGACGCGGTACAGCGCGCGCTCGAACAACACGGCGGCAATCGCGCCGCGGCGAGTCGCGCGCTCGGGATCGGGCGTACGACGCTCTGGCGACTTATGAAGCAGTGACGGTGTGCGGGGCGCCGTGCTGGATCGCCCCGCGCAGGTAATGCAGCATGAGGCATTCGAGCTCGTCCATCACCGCTTTGCGGCTGCTGATGGCGTTGTCGCTATTCACCGCGACGGCGGCTTTCATGATCTGCTGGATCACGACGGCACGAACGGCGATCTCCGCAGGCAGCAGTTGCGGCGCCACCGCGGCGAGCACGGACGCGATCTCTCCGCGCAGACGTTCGCGGATGGTCATCGCCCCAGGCAGAACGTCGCTGTAGGTTTCAGCCAGAACTGCGAATGCAGGATGGCCAGCGCGGAACTTCACAAAGGTCTTCGTCAACCGGCTCGCAAGCAACGGTAATTCCAGAGACGGAGCGGTCTCGCGTAGCTTGTGGAACGTCTCGGTGAGCAGATTCACGTAGCTTTCTATCAACGCCCCCGCGATCTGATCCTTGGTGGGAAAAAACTGATACAGCGAGCCAATCGATGCTCCTGCGCGAGCGGCAATCGCCGTCATGGTGGCCGCTTCATAGCCTTTCTCCGCGAATTCGACGCCCGCTGCCTCCAGCAGCGCCGCGACGCGCGCGTGTCCACGCGCGCGCCGGGGAGCTTTGACCTGATTCGCTTGCCCGCTTTCGACCCGCAATGTTCCCGTTGACTTTTGTGAGGACATACTCATAAAATTCGAATGTGAGACGAGCCTCACAATACACCTTTGGCTCATCAACTTCAACGGAAGGCAAAAATGCTGCAGAAACTTGACCCCAAAACCACGGCACTCGTTCTGATCGACCTGCAACACGGCATCCTGGGTTTCGGTAAGGCGCCCCGCAGCGCCGAGGCAGTGCTGGCGTCCTCAGCGAAGCTGGCCAGGCGCTTCCGGGAGCTCAACGCACCGGTCGTGCTGGTGCGCGTGGGCTGGAGCGCTGACTTCGGTGATGCCCTGAAGCAGCCCGTCGACCAACCGGCGACATTGCCGGCCGGCGGCCTTCCGTCCACGTGGTGGGACTACCCCGAAGCGCTCGAAGTCGCCGAGCACGATCTCAAGATTACGAAGCGTCAGTGGAACGCGTTCTTTGGCACGGAGCTGGATTTGCAACTGCGTCGCCGTGGTGTCAACACCATTGTGCTGGGCGGAATTTCCACCAACATCGGGGTCGAGTCGACCGCGCGTGCGGCCTATGAACTGGGTTATTCGCTGGTGCTGGCCGAGGATGCGATGAGTTGCGGATCAACCGAGCATCACGACGCGTCGGTGAATTTCATTTTTCCGCGGTTGGGCCTCGTGCGGCAATCCGAGGACGTGATTCAGGCCTTGGCAGACTGACACCCGCTTGCCCTCGGAAGAGGCAACGGTTACGCGTGCCGGACAAGTCGCAGGTAACTAATTCTGTATTGATTATGAAAGATCATATTAGCGATAATATTTTCCGGCGCGTGGCACCTCCCAGCATATGACCATATGGCGTCATCACCAGATCATCTCTTTATTTGCGCATAGGGATTATCCCTAGAAGGTTCGGCGATAATATTGACTAATATTATTACCGAGCGGGGCATCCCACTGCCGCGCGCTCTACCCAAAGATCGAAACCATTTCTAGGCGTAACGCGCCCAGGAGGGCGCGTTACGCCACCCCGTAGTCCATCTTCCAACCCGCCGTGAGTGACTGACAGTTTCGACGAATACTTGCTTGATCAGTGACGATTCTGTGTCGAAAAGTTTGGATAACTAAATGTTTTAAATCTAATCCGATACTTGGTTTACAGGAGGAGGTCATGATGTCCAGAGGAGTGGGATTAATTTCCGTCTTGTTGGCAATGACTGTCGCACTTGCTGCATGCGATGGAGGCAGTAGCGGGACGTCCCAGGCCGCAGGCGTGGCGAACACAAGCGTGGCGCCAGCGGCGGCTGCCGCGCAGTCAACCCCATCGAATGACAGTGCATCTGCAGAAGAGGCGTCAGCGACTCCTCTACCTTGCGACGTCGCTGCAACGGCTAACACGCCGTGCTCCGCAGCGCACAGCGTTACCCGCTTGCTGACCCGAAACTACAAGGGGCCGCTGTTTCAGATTCAACGGGCGTCTGACAATACAACACTGAACGTGTATCCCTATACGTCGGCCAACTTGCCGCACGGCGCCGACCGCACGCTGATTGGCTCGACCAATGTCAACAGCACGGACGCTTTCTGCAACAACACCACTTGCTCCGTCACGTACCTCTACGACCAGATTGACCTCGTTGCGCCGCTCAAGGGCGGTGCGTTCGGCAATGTGGCGGCCACTCTCACGCTCAATGCGGACGGAACGGAGTCTCTGACCGTGCCGGGCACCAGTTCAGCGGCGCACCAGGCGAGGACGGTTCCGGTCCTGAACGGCTTCGCGACGATCACGCTGCCCGGAAGCGCGCCATTGACCGTTCAATTGCTACAGCCTCCGACCGCGCTCACCGCGCAGTCGCCGACCGAGCAGATATCGATTGGTAATGACTTGCCGGCGCTTTCGGGCACGCCAGCAAAACTGGCTTTCGTGCCGCTGCAAGGCGCCCAGATTCCGGCGTTAGGCACACTGGCGGGACAGGCGTATCGCAATCGCTTTGGCACGGTGAACCAGTCGATCGGTGACAGCGAAATCGCCGAATATATGGTCGCAGGCGCGCATTATAGTCAGTCCTCGACCTGCTGCGGGACGTACGGAAATATGGAGAGCAGTGCTAACCCCAGCACCTACGCGCACGGAGAGATCGAAGGCGAAATGTTTGGGCTGGCGTTTTCGAACGGTAACGCCGCGACGTTTGGCTATTGCGACGGCGATTCGAGTCAACCGCTCACCGTAAAGGATCCGGTATGCAATGCACTCGATACCAACTGGCCGGGCGTCGATGCGGAAGCGGGCGTTTATCTCTACGGACCGCAGCAGCCGCCGAAGGACAAGTTCGTCACGGTGCTGTCCAAATACTCGCCAGTGACCGCGTCCAATATCTTCGCTGTCAAAGACGGGTCGTCCTCGCAGAATGTACTGACTGCGACCTATGACGGGGCGCCTCCAGAAGCCTACAACTTTGGCAACGATGCGGGCCATGCGTTCAATGGCCAATGGCAAGGTGGTTTGTCGCTGGGCGAAGGCGGCGATGGCAGCGCGGCTCCCGTGCAGTTCTTCGAAGGCGCCGTGATCACCAAGGCAACCTCCGATACGACCGATAACGCCATCCAAACAAGCATTGCCGGCTTTTATGGGCCGCCGGCCGATAAGGCCACGGCTGCCTGCTATGCCAACAACCTGATCGACTCGCCGTTGAGTCTCGCTACGCCGGACGCATGGGCCCAACAAAATGGCGGTACCGCCGTGCCCGCAACCGATATCTCTGGAGTGAACAGAGGCGCCGCTACGGTTACCAGTACGAACGGCTCATCCGTGTCGAACATTCGCGAGATCATCCGGGTTCAGGGCGGCCAGTCGTATAGCTTCAGTGACTACGTTCTTGCAACCACCAATGCTACGGTGTTCCCGGGCGGATCGATCCAGACCGATGACCCGAGTGGCACGGAATTTGGCTGGGTTCTCAATACGAACACAGGCGCTATCGTGCGAGGCACATGGGGTGCGGGACAGGCGAGTTCGCTCACCGCTGTGAAGTCGGGCAACTGGTGGAAAGTGACGATGACGCTGACCGCGCCCGCTGGATCGAACAATGCACAAGTGTTCATCGATCCGCCGACCTCTAGCGCGGCCGGTGTTCGCTCACAGCAAACGGCCTATTTGAGCGCAACGCATTACTGCCCAAGCCTGGCTATCGCATCTAACCTGGGAATGTAGGCATGAAGCCGCGCCGGGTTTTCAAAACCTGAGCGGCAATGGGAGATGGCGGCGCTTTCTCATTCGAAAGCGTCGCGAGTTATTTTGGCATCTTAACGATCGAAACGAAATTGCTCGCGCAATTCCCGTTTCAACACCTTGCCGATCGGGCTGCGCGGCAATGCATCAATGAACCTGAGCGCAGAGAGGCGCTGCATTTTCCCCAGACGCGCATTGATCCACGCCAATAACGTATTCTCATCGAGCGTCGCTTGTGGCCGGCACACGACGAATGCCACCGGCGTTTCGCCCCATTGCTCGGACGGCGCCCCGACCACGGCGGCATCCGCCACGTCCGGATGCACCCGTAGTTCGGTCTCCAGATCACTTGGGTACACGTTGAAGCCGCCCGAAATGATCATGTCCTTCTTGCGATCGAGAAGCGTCAGAAAACCGTCTTCGTCGAAGCGCCCCATATCGCCGGTGCGGATGAAGCGCTTGCCGCTCGGGTCGTACCATTCCGCCTCGGCGGTCTTTTCCGGTTGCCGGTAATAGCCGGTCATCATGGCCGGCGAATGGCCGACGATTTCACCGATTTCTCCTTGCGCCACTTCGTTGCCCAACTCGTTGATCAGGCGGACATCGTGGCCTTCCACGGGCTTGCCGACCGTGTGCAGTTTGTCGGGGCATGCATGTGCCTCGAGTTGACATGAGCCACCGCCTTCCGTCATGCCGTAGTATTCGGTCAGTTTGCCGGGCCAGCGCCACACCACGTCGGCCTTCACGCTGGCTGCGAACGGCGCGCTGGTACAGAACTTCGCCTCAAAACTGGACAGATCGTAGCGGTCGAAGTCGGGGTGCGCCATCAGGCGCTGATACTGAATCGGGACGAGCATCGTGTGCGTCACACGATGCTGCTGCGCGAGTATCAGGTAGCGTGTCGTGTCGAACTTCGGCATCAGTACGACCGTGCCGCCGACCGTGAGCGTCGGCATGAAACTCACGAGCGTGGTGTTGGAGTACAGCGGAGTCGAGATCAGCGTCGTGGCATCCGGCCCATAGCCGCGTTCGATGCTGCGCTGCGCGTAGGCCCAGCGCATGCCGTGCGACTGCACGATGCCTTTCGGCGTACCGGTCGTGCCGGACGAATAGATGATGTTGAATGGCCACGCCGGCTCGATCGTCACGGACGAGGGTGTTGTGCCCGCGGACGCGAGCCACGTCTGAAGCCCGATGCTGCCAGGATGCCCGTCAAGTGCAACGGCTGTGACGCTGATCTCGCCGGCGACCGGCCCAAGCAGACTCTTGACCTCCGCGTCCAGAAACAGCATCTGCGCACCTGAGTTGACGATCATGCTGACAAGGCTTGACGCGCTCGACGATGGCGCGAGCGGCGCTACCGCTGCGCCTGCCCGCAGGCCGCCGAGAAACGCCACGACGTATTCAACCGATGCCGTCGCGCACAGCGCAATCGCGTCGCCAGGCTTGAGCCCGTCGCGCTGAAGTGCGGCGGCAAAACGGTCGACCCTCGCGTCCAGTTCAGCGTACGTGACGCGCTCGTCGTTGCAGATCAAGGCAGCGTGGTCGCCACGCTCGATCGCGAAGCGGCGGATCATATCTGTAATGCAGACGAAGGGTTCGTTCAGCAATGCGTCAAGCCATGTCATGAGGTGTTGTCTCCGCGAGTCCCGGTGTGCCCGATTCTGATGGCTCGACGATCATACGTACGCGTTTCTGTCGTGTAAATAAAAGCACGCTCATTCATTTTTTCGTCGATAACCGCACTAGGTGTTTTCCCGGCTAAGCCCTGCTGGAAGCACTATTTGCGTGGTTTGCCCGTTGACACGCTCCGAACGGTCGTGCGAAATTGTATGTTGAATCCCGATAGCCACGCCCTGTTAGACGCGCATCACTTCGTCAATTGAAATGCTTTCAATTGGCATGGAGAGACGAAGCATGTCGGTCAGCCGTTCTCGTTCACCCGCCTCAGCAACACCGCCTCCACCGTCTCATCGCGCACGCGCAAATGTCCTCGTGTGATCCGCGTGTTCATATGCTTAGTTATACCTGGGATATAAAATCGGTTTCAAAATCGTAGGAGACAACTGAATGAAGAAGATGCGTTCTGTGTTGGCTGGCGCAACGGTTTTCATGGTGATGGCTTCGGGTGCTGCGTTGGCGGACACCGTCAAGGTTGCGTATATCGACACGCTCTCGGGTTTGATGGGTTCGCTAGGCAACAACGAACTGAAGAGCTGGCAATACGTGACCGAGATCGCTAACCAGCAGGACTGGGCCGGCGGTCAGAAATTCGAAATGGTCCCGTTCGACAACAAGCTTTCGCCGCAACAGAGTCTGACGCTTCTGAACGAGGCAGCCGATCAGGGCATCCGCTATATCGCGCAGGGTAACGGTTCGTCCGTGGGCCTCGCGCTCGAAGATGCGGTGTCCAAGTACAATGCGCGCAATCCCGGCAAGGAGATCATCTACCTGAATTTTGCTGCGGTAGATCCGGCCATGACCAATAGCAAGTGCGACTATTGGCACTTCCGTTTCGATGCCAACGCCGACATGAAGATGGAAGCATTGACCACCTTTCTCGCCAAGGATCCGAACGTCAAGAAGGTCTACCTGATCGATCAGGATTACTCCTTCGGTCATGATGTGTCGCGCACCGCGCAGGAGTATCTCAAACGCAAGCGTCCGGACATCCAGATCGTGGGTGACGATTTTCACCCGTTAGCACAGGTCAAGGATTTCTCGCCGTATGCGAGCAAGATCAAGGCATCGGGCGCCGATACCGTGATTACCGGCAACTGGGGCAGCGATCTGGCGTTGCTCATTAAAGCGGGCAAGGACGCAGGCGTGACGGCGAATTACTATACTTACTATGCATCCACCACCGGCGTGCCGACGGCGATGGGGGCGGCGGGTGCCGGGCACGTCCGCTATGTCGGTTATATGGGGCCGAACAGCAAGGACAATCCGCCGCAAGCCGATCAGGTCATGGACGGCTTCAAGAAAAAATACGATGACGATTTCTTCGAAATGGCGGCCTATACTGCCGTCGCAATGTTGGGCAAGGCGATGAAGGAGACCAGATCCACGGATCCGGTCAAGGTCGCCAAGGCCATGGAGGGGATGAAGGTGCAGAGTCTGAACGGCATCGTCGAAATGCGCGCCTCCGATCATCAGGCGCAACAGCCCCTCGTGATCGCCACGTGGGTGAAGGCGGATGGCAAAGACGTCAAGTACGACCAGGAAAAGACCGGCTATGGATGGCGGACCGATGCCGTGCTCGACGCTTCGTCAGCCACCCAGCCGACCTCGTGCCAGATGAAGCGGCCGAACTAGGCCGGGACGCTCGCTACTTGAACGGGCCCGGTTAAACAATACGTGGTGGCCGGGTTAGCCCGGCCGCTATCCTTCGCGAGGCGCGCGCCTCGCGAAGTCGGCGCCAGAAGTAAGGAACATTGTCCGTGGAATTCTTCGTCATCTCCTTGTTGAACGGCATCAGCTACGGGCTGCTGCTGTTTTTGCTGTCGTCGGGGCTTACGCTGATTTTCAGCATGATGGGCGTGCTCAACTTCGCGCACGCCAGTTTCTACATGCTGGGCGCCTACTTCGCCTACGCGATTTCCAGCAAGCTGGGCTTCTGGCCGGCGCTCGTGCTGGCTCCGTTACTGGTGGTCGTCGTCGGGGCGCTCGTCGAACGTTTCGGACTGCGCACGGTGTATAAGTACGGGCACGTCGCCGAGCTGCTGTTTACGTTCGGTCTGGCGTATCTGATCGAAGAGGCTGTCAAGCTGGTCTGGGGGCAGTCCGCCGTGCCCTACCGGATTCCGCAGGAACTGGATGGGCCGCTGTTTCAGGTGTTCTCCTCGGTGTTTCCCAAGTACCGCGCATTCATGATGCTGGTGTCGGTGGCGATGCTGGTAGCGATGTACCTGGTGCTCACTCGCACGCGCATCGGGCTTGTGATCCAGGCTGCGCTGACGCATCCGCACATGGTCGAAGCGCTCGGCCACAACGTGCAGCGCGTGTTCATGCTGGTGTTCGCCAGCGGCGCCGCGCTCGCGGGTGTGGCGGGTGTCATAGGCGGCAATGCGTTTGTCACTTCACCGTCGATGGCCGCTTCGGTCGGCACGATTGTGTTCGTCGTCGCGGTCGTGGGTGGGATGGGCTCGCTCGCAGGGGCGTTCATCGCCTCGCTGCTGATCGGATTGCTGCAGACGTTTGCCGTCACCATCGACGCCTCGTTTGCCGACCTGTTCGGCCTTATCGGTCTGCATGTGACGAGCGCCACGCCGCTGTCCTCGGTCTGGAAGCTGACTGTGTCGCAGATGGCGCCGGTGCTGCCCTATCTTCTGATGGTGGTCATGATGATCGTGCGCCCACGTGGGCTCATGGGCACGCGCGAGGGCTAGATCATGAAACCTGTCCTGAGACATAGCTACCAGCAGACCATGGCCCACGAAGGCCGTTCTACTGCGCCGCCGCGTCATCTCGCGCGCTATCTGATCTGGGCGCTCACGGCGCTCGTGATGGTGCTGGCGCCGCTGATCTTTTCGAGCGGCTTTGCCATCACGCTGTTGTCGCAGATGGGGATCATGATTATCTTCGCGCTGTCGTACAACATGCTGCTCGGCCAGTCCGGCATGCTGTCCTTCGGACACGCGGTTTATTCGGGCATGGGCGCGTTCATCGCAGTGCATGTGCTCAATCAGATGGGCGCGGCCGAAGTTGGGTTGCCCGTGTCGTTGCTGCCGCTGGTGGGTGGTCTCGGCGGTGCGTTGTTCGGCGTGCTGTTTGGTTACGTGACCACCCGCAAGGCGGGCACCACATTCGCGATGATCACGCTGGGTATCGGGGAGATGGTGTTCGCCAGTTCGCTGATGTTCCCCGATTTCTTCGGCGGCGAAGGCGGTATCTCCACCAACCGGGTGGTCGGCCATGCCGTGCTTGGCATCACCTATGGCCCGGGGCGTCAGGTGTACTACCTGATTGCCGCGTGGTGTCTGCTGTCGATGATCGCCATGTATGCATGGACGCACACCCCGTTGGGCCGCATCGCCAACGCCGTGCGCGACAACGCCGAGCGGGCCGAATTCGTCGGCTACAACACTCAGCGCGTCCGCTACCTGGTGGTGATCCTGTCGGCTTTTTTTGCCGGCATTTCCGGCGGCCTTTCGGTGATCAACTTCGAGATCGTATCGGCGGAAAACGTGGGCGCCGTGCACTCCGGCAGCGTGTTGCTAGCTACTTTCATCGGCGGCGGTGGGTTTTTCTTTGGGCCCGTGATCGGCGCAATCGTGTTTGTGCTGTTCGCCGTTGCGCTGTCCAGCCTGACCCAGGCGTGGCTGCTTTACCTCGGGCTGTTCTTCGTGCTGATGGTGATGTTCGTGCCGGGCGGCGTTTCGAGTCTGCTGATGAAGCAGGTACCGTTGCTGGCCAAACGCAAACTGGGCCGCATGCTGCCCTCGTACTCGGTGGCGTTGGGCGCGGGCCTGATCCTGCTGACGGCGTTGATCCTGACCGTGGAACTGACCTACAAGTTGCAGATCGACAGTGACAATGGCACCGGTATGTCGTTGGCGGGATTCGCTTTCGATGCCGCCTCGCTCAAGCCCTGGATGGTTGGCGTGGCGCTGTGGATCGCCGGCGCACTGAGCTGGCGCGCAGCGGTGGCGCGCGTGCATCAGGCGTGGGACGCTGTTCAGGCGGAAATGGCAGGAGGCGAGGTATGACGGCCGCACTCGAATTGACCGGGCTCACCAAAAACTTCGGCCAGACGGAAATCATCCGCGGGGTCAACCTGAGCATTCCTAAGGGTGAACGGCACGCGCTGATCGGCCCCAATGGCGCAGGCAAATCGACGACCTTCAATCTGATCTCGGGGCGTTGCGCGCCGAGTTCCGGCTCGGTCAGGCTCAACGGTGTCGAGATTGGCGGTCTTAAGCCGTTTGTGATCAACCGCATGGGCCTTTCGCGCAGCTTCCAGATCACGAACATTTTTCATCGGCTCTCGGTATTCGAGAACCTGCGTTGTGCAGTGCTGTGGTCGCTTGGCTACAAATACTCGTTCTGGCATCGGCTGGCCAAGCTGCACGATGCACGTCAGCGTGCCGACGAAGTGCTCGAACTGATCGGGCTGCAACGCCGCCGCGACACCCAGGCGAGTCTGCTGACCTACGCCGAGCAACGCGCGCTGGAGATTGGCATCACTATTGCCGGCGGCGCGGAAGTCATCCTGCTGGACGAACCCACGGCAGGCATGAGCCGCTCGGAGTCGGATCAGGCCGTGGAGTTGATCCGCAATGTGACGGTCGGCAAGACGCTCGTGATGGTCGAGCACGACATGGGTGTGGTGTTTGGCCTCGCGGACCGCATTTCGGTACTGGTTTATGGCGAGGTCATCGCGACGGATACCCCAGAGGCGATCCGCAACAACAGCAAGGTCAAGGAAGCCTACCTTGGCGCCACACTCGACGAAAACTCCATCGAGGGAGCGCGCTGATGGCGCCGCGCATGCTCGACGTACAAGGCCTGCACGCCTATTACGGCAAGAGCCACATTCTGCAAGGAGTCGACGTGCATGTCGACGAAGGCGAAATCGTCACCTTGCTCGGGCGCAACGGAGTGGGGCGCTCCACCATGGCCAAAACCATTCTCGGGATGGTCAAGGCCGCGGGCTCGGTGCGCTTTCGCGATCAGGAGATTCTGGGGCGTCGCACCTTTGAGATCGCGCAATTGGGCATCGGCTATGTGCCTGAGAATCGCGACATCTTCCCCACGCTGACGGTGCGCCAGAATCTGCTGCTGGGCGAAAAACGCGGCCGGCGTCAGCGCAAACCACGCTGGACGCTCGCGGAGATGTATGAAATGTTTCCGCGCTTGAAGGAGCGCGAGAACACCGCAGCGGGCGTGCTATCCGGTGGCGAGCAGCAGATGTTGACGCTGTGCCGCACGTTGATGGGCGACCCGGACCTGATCCTGATCGACGAGCCTACGGAAGGACTCGCCCCGATGCTGGTGCGACTGGTCGCCCAGTATCTGCAGGCGCTCAAGGAGCGCGGCGTGTCAGTGCTCCTGATCGAGCAGAAGCTCGCTATCGCGCTCGACATTTCGCAGCGCGTCTATGTCATGGGTCACGGGAATATCGTATTCGAAGGGACGCCCGCCGAGCTGAAGGCCAATGCGCAGGTGCGCAAGGAATGGCTGGAGGTGTAGCGCTGTTTTTTGCCGACCGAAGCTATGAGCCAAGAAGATTCCGCCGCCGGTTACCAACTCGTCAGTGCTGCCTGCCGTCCACAAATCCGTCTGTATCAGGACTGGTTGAAGCGAACCCGTGGCCTCGCGTTCGAGTCGTACGACGCACTGTGGCGTTGGTCGGTCACGGATCTCGACGCATTCTGGGCAAGCATCTGGGAATACAGCGGCATGCATTCGCCGACACCCTATAGCGCGGTGCTGGCCGAGGAGCGTATGCCCGGCGCGCGCTGGTTTCCTGATGCGCAGGTGAACTACGCATATCAGGTGCTTCGACATGTGGCTGATGCACACCAGGCAGGTGTGCCCGCCATTGTCAGCGAGGACGAGCAGGGTTCTATCAGAGCACTCGGCTGGCCCGAATTGAAGCGACAGGTGGCCGCGCTTGCCTTGACCTTGCGCGAACGCGGCGTGCAACGTGGCGACCGCGTGGTCGCTTATTTGCCCAACGTGCCTGAGACCGTGGTGGCGTTTCTGGCGTGCTGCAGCATCGGCGCGGTGTGGAGTGTGTGCGCGCCCGATATGGGACTGCAGGCCGTCATCGACCGGTTCCGGCAAATCGAACCGCGTGTCGTGATCGCCGCCGATGGCGTCCACTACGCAGGCCGCGCGATGGATCGCAGCCAGGTGGTGTCCTCGCTGCGTGCAGCGTTGCCTCACGTGCACACGCTGATCGTGCTGGAAACGGCGTATGCGGATTCGCGTGTGACTGACGCACTCAGCTTCGCGGATACCGTTGCACGCGACGATGCGGCCACCGCTGCCTTTGTTCCCGAGTGGTTGCCATTCGATCATCCGCTCTGGGTAGTTTATTCAAGCGGTACTACAGGTCTGCCCAAAGCCATCGTGCAAAGCCACGGCGGCGTCCTGATGACCGCTTTGAGCGTCATCTTGCATACGGACTTCGGCGCGAGTTATAGCGCCAACAACTATGGCGAACGGTTCCACTGGTACTCCTCGACGGGCTGGATCATGTGGAATGTGCAGGTTGCCGGGTTGCTGGCGGGCACGACGATCTGTCTCTACGACGGCTGCCCGAGCGGCAGCAAGGAGCATCCGGATTGGGGCGTGCTGTGGCGCTTCGCCGCCCGTCACCACGTCACCATTTTCGGCGCGGGCGCTGCTTTCCACGGCAATTGCATGAAGGCGGGCTTGTCGCTGGCCGATTGCGGCGACCTCTCACGGTTGCGTGCCATTGGCACGACCGGTTCGCCGCTGCCGGAAGACGTGCAGCGTTGGGGCACCGCGCAATTCGCGGCGCTTGGAACGCCGGACATCTGGTGGCTCAATATCTCCGGCGGAACCGATCTGAGCGGCAACTTTCTCACCGGCAACCGTGAATTGCCGCAAGTCCCTGGGCGCATGCAATGTCGTCAATTGGGTGCTGCGGTCGAGGCCTGGAACGAGGCCGGGCAACCGGTGACAGGCGAAGTGGGCGAACTGGTTTGCACGCGGCCCATTCCCGCTATGCCGCTATATTTCTGGGGCGACGCAGCCAATGCCCGCTACCTGTCGAGCTATTTCGATGTCTATCCCGGCGTGTGGCGTCACGGAGACTGGCTCAGGATCGATACGGACGGCGCGTGCACGATCTACGGCCGCAGCGACGCCACGATCAATCGCAGCGGCTTGCGCATGGGTACCAGTGAGATCTATGCCGCAGTTGAGGCATTGCCCGAAGTGCTCGATTCGATGGTGATCGATCTCGAGTTTCTTGGGCGCGAAAGCTATCTGGCGCTGTTTGTCGTCCTGCGCGAGGGCGTCGTGCTGGATGCGGTGCTGGAATCGCATCTGGCGGCGGCCATCAGGACTTCACTGTCGCCGCGCTTTGTGCCGGACGAGATTCTGCAGGCGCCGGAAATTCCGCGCACGCTGTCCGGCAAGAAGCAGGAGGTGCCGATCAAGAAGTTGTTTCTCGGCCATGCACTTGAGAAGGTGGTCAATCGCGAAGCCATGGCGAATCCGCAGTGCCTGGACTGGTATGTGCGGCAAGCCGCCTTGCACGCGGCGCATCGTCAGGTTTAGCGCGGAACGTTCCCAGAAAGTGCGGCGTGCCTCAAAAGGTTGGACACTGCACGAGTGCATGGATAGGATCAGTTTTTGGTCAACGTTCCGGACATGACGACATGCGAACCGATCCCGCCTCCCTGCTTCCCAATGACCTCGACCACGCGCTCCTGATAGGCCGCATCTGGCGCGCGGCGCCGGTTGATGGGCCGTCTGTCGTCGTGGTCCGCGGCGGGCAGGTGTTCGACATCACGCCAACGGTTCCTACGACGGCGGATCTGTTCGACCGCGCCGACGCCGTGCAAATCGCCCGCGATGCACCGGGCGAATCACTCGGTCCGGTGCATGCGCTGATTGAAGCGAGTTTCTTGCCGGCAGGTCAAGCGGGCACACGACTGCTCGCACCATGCGATGTGCAGGCCATCAAGGCATGCGGGGTGACATTCGCCGTGAGCCTGCTTGAACGTGTAATCGAGGAACAGGCTGGGGGCGACGCTGCCAAAGCCGTCGAAGTACGCCGGACCATCGCGGAACTGATCGGCTCCGATCTGGCGAAGATCAAACCCGGGTCGGACGCCGCGCTGAAACTCAAAGCCGAACTGGAGCGGCGCGGTGCATGGTCGCAATACATGGAAGTCGGTATTGGGCCGGATGCCGAAGTGTTTTCGAAATCGCAGCCCATGTCCGCCGTGGGGCTCGGTGCTGATGTCGGTCTGTATCCGACTTCGGTGTGGAACAACCCGGAACCGGAGATCGTGCTCGCGGTGAATAGCGCGGGCCAGATTGTTGGCGCAACGCTGGGTAACGACGTGAACCTGCGCGATATAGAAGGGCGCTCGGCCTTGCTGTTGGGCAAGGCCAAGGACAACAATGGCTCGTGTGCGATCGGTCCGTTCGTGCGCCTGTTCGATGAGCGCTTCACACTCGATACGGTGCGTGCGGCGAGCCTCTCGTTACGCATCGAAGGCAAGGATGGTTTTGTGCTCGACGGCGTGAGCCATATGAAGGAAATCAGCCGCGACCCGGCTGATCTCGTCGCACAGACCCACGGGCCACATCATCAGTACCCCGATGGTTTCATGCTGTTCCTCGGCACGATGTTCTCGCCGATCAAGGATCGCGATGCGCCGGGCGCGGGTTTTACGCATCATCTCGGCGACGTAGTGACGATCGCGACACCGTCGCTCGGAGCGTTGGTGAACACGGTGCAACTGTCCACCGAGATTCCTCCGTGGACCTTCGGCGTGCGCGCCCTGTATCAAAGTCTTGCGAAACGCGGACTGCTCTGAATCGTTCGTAACCCTTATTGCTATTGCGAAGCCGGAGGCGGTCATGCAGCAGGGCGATGTAGTCGAGGCGTTGCTGGCGACGCTTGGCGCGAACGTGGTGACGTTGCGCGAGCAGTTCGGCGCACGCCAGGTGGTGGACTGGAGCGGCTTGCCAGGCGCAACGCCGCGTGCCGTCATCCGGCCACGCAACACGGACGAAGTCGCCGCAGCGTTGAGGATCTGCAATGAGCATCGCCAGCCGGTTGTGACGCAAGGTGGACTGACCGGGCTCGTAGGCGGTGCGAATCTGCGCGCCGGCGAACTGGCGCTCAGCGTGGAGCGGATGAACCGCATCGTCGAAATCGACCGTACCTCAGGCACGATGACGGTCGAAGCCGGTACACCGCTACAGGTCGTGCAGGAAGCTGCACTGGATGCGGGCCTTTATTTCCCACTTGATCTGGGCGCGCGCGGCAGTTGCACGATTGGCGGCAATCTCGCGACCAACGCGGGCGGCAATCGCGTCATCAAATATGGCATGATGCGCGATCAGGTGCTCGGCCTCGAAGCCGTGCTGGCGAGCGGCGCGGTGGTCGGCGCGCTGCACAAGATGATCAAGAACAATAGCGGCTACGATCTGCACAATCTGCTGATTGGCAGCGAGGGTACGCTGGGTGTCATCACGCGCGCGGTGCTGCGTCTCAGGCCGCGGCCTCGGGCGGTTGCAACCGCGTGGTGTGCGCTGGCCTCTTATGGCGCGGTGACGAAACTTCTCGAAGAGGCGCAGAGCGGGCTGGCTGCGGGTGTCTCCGCATTCGAGGTGATGTGGGCCGGCTATTACGACGCGGTGCTGGCGAATCTGCCGGCTTTGCGTGCGCCAGTGAAGGAGCGCTATCCGTTTTACGTGTTGCTCGAGAGCGTGGGCGGCGATTCAGTTCGGCATGGGCAAGCGTTTGAGGAATTTCTCGGCCGCATGCTGGAGGAGGATGTGGTTAGCGATGCCGCGCTGGCCGCGTCCGAGTCCGACGCGCCGGCATTCTGGGCAATCCGCGATGCGCCAGGCGAATATCCGAAGTTCATCCCGAACCATGCGGCGTACGACGTCAGCTTTTCGATCAGCGATGTCGGCGATGTTGCGCAGCATTGCGACATGCGCTTGCGTGAGCGCTGGCCGCAGGCGCTGGTGATGATTTACGGGCACCTCGGGGACGGCAATCTGCATATCGTCGTCGACGTGCCGGATGCGGGGAAGACGCTACATGGCGAGATCGACGATGTGATCTACGCTGTGACGCGCGAATTCCACGGTTCGGTTTCCGCAGAGCATGGGATCGGCACCAAGAAGAAAGCGTATCTTGGCTTCACTCGCAGCGATGCGGATATTGCCGCGATGCGTGCGGTGAAGTCGGCGCTCGACCCAAACGGGATTTTGAATCCCGGCAAGATTTTCTGAAGCGACTGGCGACTGGCGATACGGTTGGCGCTACGTCAGGTCAAGCTCAGCCACGCCGCTGTATTGCCCGGCAACTCGTCGGGCCTGTCCAGCGGCTCGCTCGACACGAGCAAAGCGCCCTGCGGCAACGTAACAGCTTGCGTACCGAGATTGACCGCCACGCGCAACGTGCCGTTGTCGAATATCAGCACATTCGACGATCCGCCGGATTGCCATTGCAAGCGGCCCGTACCGAGCGCATAGTCGCGCCGCAATTGCAGAAGCTCGCGATACAGTTCCAGCGTCGAACCGCTCACACCATCTTGCCGGTCCATGGCGTAACGCGCGAAATGAGCCGGCTGAGGCAGCCAGCTATTTTCGCTGGGACCGAAGCCGAACGAGGGCGCATCCGCCTTCCAGGGAAGCGGTACTCTGCAGCCATCGCGACCGATTTCAGCGCCCTGCGTACGAAAAAATGCAGGGTCCTGACGAAAGCGCGCGTCCAGCGTGGTGTGCTCGGGTAAGCCCAGTTCCTCGCCCTGGTAGATGTAGGTGGATCCCGGCAGCGCGAGCGTCAGCATAGCCGCGGAACGGGCGCGGCGCAGTCCCAGCGCTTCGTCTGGCTGCTCGCCGGCCGCGTCGATGCCTTTGGGGCGCGCGCCCGGCTTGCTCAGACCGTAGCGCGACGTGTGGCGCACGGAATCGTGATTGGACATCACCCAGGTTGTCGGTGCGCCGACCGTGGCCGATGCGGACAACGAACTATCGATCACCGCCCGTATTTCAGCGGTGTCCCAGTGGGCGAGCAGATAGTCGAAATTGAACGCCTGCTGCATTTCATCGCCGCGAATGTAGCGGACAAGCCGCGCTTGCGGTGCGATCCACGCTTCGGCCACCATCATCCGGTCACCCGGGTAGCTATCCAGCAGGCGGCGCCAGCTACGGTAAATGTCATGCACGCCTTCCTGATCCCACATCGGGCCGGGGTTGTGGTCGTCACCTTCGGCAGTCTCCGCGCCTTCCACCATCACGGCGTGACCGGCCCAGTCGGGCAAGCCTGGCGCCTTGATCAGGCCGTGCGCGACGTCGACCCGGAAGCCGTCTACGCCGCGGTCCAGCCAGAACCGCAGCACATCCTCGAATTCCGCGCGGACCTCGGGGTGATCCCAGTTGAGGTCAGGCTGTTTGCGGTCGAACAGGTGCAGATACCACTGCGAATCCCCCGGCGCCTGCGACCAGGCGTTGCCGCCGAATACGCTCTGCCAGTTGTTCGGCGGTAAGTCGCCATGCGGACCCTTGCCGTCGCGAAACAGATAACGCGCACGTTCGGCGCTGCCGGCGGGCGACTGCAGCGCTGCCTGGAACCACGCGTGTTCGTCGGACGTGTGATTGGGTACCAGATCGACGATCACCTTCATGCCCAGCGCGTGGGCGTCGTGCCGCATACGGTCGAAGTCGTCCAGTGTGCCGAACAGCGGATCGACGACCCGGTAGTCGGCCACGTCGTAGCCCGCATCGGCCTGCGGGGAGCGATAGAACGGCGAGAGCCAGATTGCGTCGATACCAAGGCGCGCAAGATACGGCAGCCTGGACGTGATGCCCGGCAGATCGCCGATGCCGTCACCATCCGCGTCGGCGAACGAGCGCGGGTAGATCTGGTAAATCACCGCGTTGCGCCACCACTCTGTGCCGGCAGTGGTACGTGCTTCGGCTTCGGGGAAGGTGACTTCGCTCGTGCGCATATTCATATCGCGTTCCTATTGTTGGTCTGCGTGGACAGAACCTTGTCCCAGCGCGCAACCCCGATTATGCGGGCCGAGGCTGCCGCGAATCTATTGCGGGTCATACGGGATTGTTTTCTATCGATCCCTGGTCAAGCGAGATCGTTCCCGCAGATTGGACCGAAGTCTGTCTGAAAGGAGACGGACGGGTTCGGGGCGGGGCTCTTGGGCGTCGCCAGGTTTTTGGCGCGACGTATGGACGGAGTGGTGGATTGCGCGATTCTGGACGCGAAAGACGCTTGCGGAGGGCACTGACTGCAGCTTTAGCGAGGCCCGTTGCAGGCCGCCGCCATAAACAAAAAGGGCTCTGGTTTTAACCCAGAGCCCTTCTTTAACTTACCGGTCGAGGAACGATTTGAGTCGATCCGCGCGGCTAGGATGCATCAGCTTGCGCATTGCCTTGCTTTCGATCTGGCGAATCCGTTCGCGGGTAACGTCGAACTGCTTGCCGACTTCTTCCAGCGTATGGTCCGACTTCGTGTCGATACCGTAGCGCATGCGCAGAACCTTCGCTTCGCGCGGCGACAGCGAATCGAGCGCGTCGTCGATGGCAATCCGCAGGTCGGCCTGTACCGCAGCTTCCGCCGGCGAAGTGGCCGAAGAGTCTTCGATCATGTCGCCGAGCGTCGCGTCGCCGTCTTCGCCCATCGGGGTTTCCATCGAAACCGGCTGGCGGGCGATCTTCAGGATGCTGCGGACCTTCTCTTCGGACAGGTCCATCCGCGCAGCCAGCACGGACGGATGTGCTTCCTGTCCAGTCTGTTGCAGGATCTCGCGAGAAATGCGGTTCAGCTTGTTGATCGTCTCGATCATGTGCACCGGCACACGAATCGTACGCGCCTGGTCGGCCAGCGAACGCGTGACAGCCTGCCGCACCCACCACGTTGCATACGTGGAGAACTTCCAGCCGCGACGGTATTCGAACTTGTCCACCGCTTTCATCAGACCGATGTTGCCTTCCTGAATCAGATCCAGGAACTGCATGCCACGGTTGACGTATTTCTTCGCGATCGAGATCACGAGACGCAGATTCGCCTCGATCATCTCGCTCTTTGCCTTGCGCATCTTCGCTTCGGCGGCCACCATCTTGCGGTTGATTTCCTTCAACTGCTTCAACGGCAGCGCGACGGTGGCTTCAATGGCGATCAGCTTTTGCTGTTCGGCTTGAATGGCCGGCAGGTTACGTTCCAGTGCGGCACCGAATTCCTTGGACTTGGCGGCCATGCGCATGGTCCAGTCCAGATCGGTTTCGTGGCCGGGGAACGTTTCGATAAACAGATCGCGCGGCATACCGCTCTTTTCCAGCACGATTTGCTGGAGGCGCCGTTCGATCGCACGAACTTGCGTGACCTGGTGATGCACGTCGCCGCACAGGCGGTCGATTGTCCGTGCGGTGAAGCGCAGCGCCGCGAGTTCTTGCTGGATGTCTTCACGGGCGCGCAGGTGCGCCGCCGAAGACGAGCCGTCCTTCGCGTGCAGCGAGCTGACTTCTTCGAAGCGCGTGCGCACACGAGCGAAAATCTCGAGGCAGTCGCTCGTCAGCTTCTTCAGACGCGCTTCGTCGACAGCGCTGGAATCGGCGGCGATGTCGTCGTCGCCGTCGCTGTCGTCGCTGTCGGCGGTGTCCGTGTCGAGGTCTGCGGCTGCGTCGACGCTTTCATCCGCGACTTCTTCAGCGTTGATGTTCTCGTTCAGGCCATCGACCAGTTCGTCGATGCGCAATTCGCCGGCGGCGATCTGATCGGCGCTCGCCAGAATGGCCGACACAGCCGACGGGCAGGCGGCAATCGCCTGCACCATTTCGTGCAAACCGTCTTCAATGCGCTTGGCGATCGCGATTTCGCCGGCACGGGTCAGCAACTCCGTTGCACCCATTTCACGCATGTACATGCGCACGGGGTCGGTAGTGCGGCCGAATTCGGAGTCGACGGTCGATAGCGCGACTTCCGCTTCTTCGTCGGCCTGGTCGTCCGAGACGACCGGCGAGTTAGCGTTCAGCAGCAGCGCTTCGGCATCGGGCGCTGTCTCGTAGACCGCCACGCCCATGTCATTGAAGGTGGCGACGATGGTTTCCATCGCCGCGGTTTGCGCGAAGTTGTCGGGCAGGTGATCGTTGATCTGCGCGTGCGTCAGGTAGCCGCGCTCCTTGCCCAACTGGATCAGCGCGCGCATCTGGCGTTGCTGTTCTTCGACTTGCTGCGATGTTTCGGCAGCAACCGGGATCGCTTTACCCGCGCCCTTGCCTTTGGCGGTTCGCCCGGCAGGGGCCTTGATTGAGTATCCGGCCGTGTTATCTCCGGAATCATCCCGATCGAAAGGGTTCAATGTCTTCTCCTCGAAGGCTTCGCTATGAGGCGCAAGACGCGTCCCTCAGGCGTTTCGGCTAGGCCGCAACATCACCTGAGTGATACATGCGGCTGGTTTGTCTATGCTCGCAAAGAGCGAAAAGATTGGCCCGCTCGAAGCGGGCCCATAGAGACGCGCAAAATTCGCGCGGCCAACGATTATATACGAACTTGAGGGCCAACTCTCGTCAGACGAGAGATAAATGTTGAAGAAAGGTCAAGTGGTGCGCGCCCTGGGGGGCAGATCATCCATGGTGACGACTTCCTCGGTGTGGCTTGGTCCTTCTGCTCGCCACGCTATATAGGGATGCTTTCGCTGCAAGACAAGGTGTTGGCGTGAGATACATGTGGGCCGCGCGATGCGTGTCTATAAGATCGCCCGCTGCCCCTCACGCTTCCTGCTGCGCGTTGCATCCTTGCCTCTCGTCTCTTATAGGTGCGAAGGCGGGGTGCGTGGTCTCTGACTCCATTCAACAACGCAGGGAGCATTGCGAGCGTTGACGTCGACAGGCGCACAAACTTTTTTCGCGAATAGGGTTGACGGGATGGAAAGGGCATCGCATAATTCGCCTCCCGTTTGATGACGGACGCGAAGAAAGCAGAGCTTCTGA